>CALEYM010000153.1 GCA_937926185.1 uncultured Bacteroidota bacterium
GGTACTGGCCCGTTTGCAAACCCTGGCGCCCGGCCATCCCTGGGTGGCCCAACTCGGCGTTTTTATGGATCGCGCCAAACTGCCGGTGCTGGAAGGGGAAAAAATGCCGGACTTCGCCCTGCCCACTCCCGAAGGCGATACGCTTCAACTGTCCGACATTCAGAGCAAGCTGCTCCTGGTCGATTTCTGGGCCTCCTGGTGTGCGCCCTGCCGCGCTGAAATGCGGGAAACGATCCGGCCGCTGTACGATCGTTACCGCGGCAGGGGTTTCCAGGTGCTGGGTGTGTCCATCGACCGGAGCCGCGAAGCCTGGACGGCGGCTATCCGGAAAGACGGCGCCATCTGGCCCAACGTGTCCGACCTGCTCGGCGACGCTTCGCCTGTGCGGCAAACGCTGAAATTCGAATACATTCCCGCCAATTACCTGCTCGACGCCGAAGGTCATTTGCTTGCGCGTAACCTCCACAAAAAAGAATTACAGATATTTGTGGAAAAGTATTTCGCGCAGCAATAATGATAAAACGAAAAAACTTCCGGCTCCTACCCCTTTTCCTGTTCCTGGCATACATCGCCGGGGCCCAAAACCTGGATATCCGTTGGCTGGACAAAATCAATTCGCCACCAAAACCCCGGGCCGATAAAGCCTGGCAATTCGTTTCCGACTGCATGGCGCCAGTGGGCGTGGCCATGCCGCTCACGCTGTTTGCCGCCGGCGCTATTGGTAAAGACGAAAACCTGCGCAAAAGATCGTACGAAGCCGGCGGGGCATTTCTCCTGAGCGCCGGCCTGAGTATGGCCATCAAAGTGACCGTCCGGCGACCCAGGCCATTTGTAACTTACCCGGATATTATCACCCGGAAAAGCAAAGGCAGCGGCTTTTCCTTCCCCTCCGGTCACACGGCCGTCGCCTTTGCCACGGCTACCTCCCTGAGCATCACTTACCCCAAATGGTATGTCATTGCGCCCTCGTTTGCCTACGCCGGGGCCGTGGCATACTCCCGCATGTACCTCGGCGTGCACTATCCGGCCGATTTGCTGGGCGGTATTATCATCGGGGTGGGCGCATCTTTGCTCAGTTACCAGGTGGGGCGGTGGATTGAGCGGTAAAGTTGCGGGGACACTCTCGCAAAAAAAAACAAACCTTTGCCTTACCGAAAACTACCCACGCAGCAGGCCATGTTCACCATGCCAACCGCTTTGTCATGAAAAAACTCTTCCTTCTCGACGGCCATGCGCTTATTTACCGCGCCCACTACGCCTTTATTGCCCGACCGCTGATCAACTCCAAAGGCTGGAACGTTTCGGCTATTCAGGGTTTTATGCGCACCCTGTGGGACATGATGCAAAAAGAAAAGCCTACCCACCTGGCCGTTGTGTTCGACCCGCCCGGCGGCACCTTCCGCCATGCCGAATTCGAATTGTACAAAGCCAACCGCGACGCTCAACCCGAAGATATCACCCTGGCTATTCCCTGGGTGGAAAAGATTGTGCGGGCGATGAACATCCCCGTGTTGAGCGTGCCCAACTACGAGGCAGACGACGTGATCGGCACCCTGGCCAAACAGGCGGAAAACAACGGCTACGACGTGTATATGGTAACCCCTGATAAAGACTTCGGTCAGTTGGTCAACGACCATATATTCCTTTACAAACCAGGCCGGCAGGGCAACGACGTGGAAATCTGGGGCGCCAAAGAAGTCTGCGAACGCTGGGGCATCCGGCGTGTGGAACAGGTGATCGACATGCTGGCCCTGATGGGCGATACCGTGGACAACATCCCCGGCCTGCCCGGTATCGGCGAAAAAACCGCCGCCAAACTGCTCGAAGAATTCGACACCGTGGAAAACCTGCTGGCCAACGTCGATAAACTGAAAGGCAAACAACAGGAAATCGTCAAAAACCATCCCGATAAAGCCACCCTCTCCAAATGGCTGGCCACTATCGAAATCAATGCGCCCGTGGCCTTCGACGAAAAATTCTTCGAAATCGAACCCTTCAATCGCGAAGAACTAATCGACATTTTTAAAGAACTGGAATTTAAAACCCTGGCCAACGATATTCTGAAACACCCGTTGGCGGGCAGCCCGCCTCCCAGCCCCTCCTCCCGGGAACCCGGGAAGGGGGGTAAGCCCCCGGTAGCTCCAAAAGCGGGTGCAGGCACGCAAGGCAGTCTTTTCGGCGACGATCAGCCGGAATTCAATGCCCAGCCTGCAGCCGGCGCATCAGCACTTGAAAACACAGATAGCGGTTTTCGACGCGCGTCCAAAGACATTTCCAATACCCCGCACACCTACTACGCCGCTGAAACACCCGAACAGCGCGCCGAATTGATCAAACTCCTGCTCAGCCGCCCCGACGTAGCCTACGACTCCGAAACAACGGCCATCGAACCGACCCAGGCCGACCTGGTGGGTTTTTCCTTTGCCTGGAAACCGCACGAAGCCTGGTACGTGCCCATCCCGGCCGACCGCGATGCGGCTCAAGCAGTGGTGGAAGAATTCCGGCCGTTTTTCGAAAACGAACAGATCGAGAAAATCGGTCAAAACCTGAAATACGATGCCATCGTGCTGAAAAACTACGGCGTCGACCTGCGCGGCCCCTACTGGGATACCATGATCGCCCATTACCTGCTGGAGCCCGAACTCCGGCACAACATGAACTACCTGGCGGAGACCTATCTCGACTATTCGCCGGTTAAAATAGAAGACCTCATTGGCAAAAAAGGCGCAACCCAGGGCAATATGCGCGACGTGCCGCTGGAACAAATCAAAGAATACGCCGCCGAAGATGCCGATATCACGCTGCAACTGCGCCGGTACCTGGAACCCAAACTCGAAGCCGGCGGTAAGAGCCTCACCAAGTTGTTCCACCTTGTGGAAACGCCCTTAGTAAAAGTGCTGGCCGACATCGAGTTTGCCGGCGTGCGTATCGATCCCGATTTCCTCAAAGAATATTCGAAGGAACTGGCGCTGGAAACCGCCGCTTTGGAAAAGAAAATTCTGGACGAAACGGGTTATACTTTCAATGTGGCCAGTCCCAAACAGGTGGGCGAAGTCCTGTTCGACCGGATGAAGCTGCCCTATCCGGGCAAAAAAATGAAAAGCGGCCAATATTCCACCGACGAAGACGTGCTGACAGAACTGGCCGCGCAGTACCCCGTGTGCGCGGACATCCTGCAACACCGGACCCTGATGAAACTTAAAGGTACCTACGTGGATGCCCTGCCCGCCCTGATCAATCCCCGCACCGGGCGGGTACATTCGTCCTTCAACCAGGCCCTCGCCGCCACGGGCCGCCTGAGCAGCCAAAACCCCAACCTCCAGAATATCCCGATCCGTACCACCGAAGGCCGCAAGGTGCGCGAGGCTTTTATCCCCCGCGATGAGGATCACCTGCTGCTTTCCGCCGATTATTCCCAAATCGAGCTTCGCCTCATCGCAGAGATCAGCCACGAAGAAGCCATGCTCGAAGCATTCCAGCTCAACCAGGACATCCACCAGGCCACCGCGGCCCGCGTATTCGGCGTGCCGCTCGACCAGGTGACGGCCGAGCAGCGCCGCGCCGCCAAAACCGTCAATTTCAGCATCATCTACGGCGCCGGCGCCACCAATCTCAGCAATCAGCTCGGCATCAAACGTTCGGAGGCGAAAGAGATCATCGACAACTACTTCGCGCAATACAAAGGGCTGAAACACTACATGGAGAACACCGTGGAGTTCGCCCGCAAACACGGCTACGTCGAAACCCTGCTGGGTCGCCGCCGCCAACTGCGCGACATCGACAGCCGCAACGGCATGCAGCGCAGCATGGCCGAACGCATGGCCATTAACACGCCCATACAGGGCACGGCAGCCGACATGATCAAGGTGGCCATGGTCAACATCTGGAAAGCCATGCGCGAGGGCAATTTCCGGTCGAGCATGATCCTGCAAGTGCACGACGAACTGGTGTTCGACGTGTACAAGGAAGAATTGGAAGCCCTGAAGCCGATCATCCGGGAAAAGATGGCCACAGCCATTCCAAATTTACGGGTGCCGATTTTGGTAGAAATGGGGGTGGGGGTGAATTGGTTGGAGGCGCATTGATGGTTTTTTCACACCATCCTCCGCCACAAACGTCCGCCGCTTCTTAATGCCCGCAGCAATAAAATCCCAAACACCCCCGCCGCCCCGGCGGCAACCCTGGCATAAACCACCTCGCCGGTCTCCGCCAGCCACCAGCCCGTTGCCCCTGCCGCCAACGCCAGCCCTGCAAACAACGCCTGCTGCACGGCTAAATACATCAGCCGCGCCCCGTCGCGCACGTCGGGGTTGAGCATTTCGAGTTGCCCCCGGCGGGCTTTGTACAGGGTTTGACGCAATTCTTCGGGCAACGAAAGCGCGCTGGTAAGCGTGTTTTGCAACAGATTCCGGACGAATGTGACGAGGTCGCCGCGCTGACCCAGTACAAACTCCTGCGCATAGGGGCGTACCACGTCGAGGGGGTTCAGTTTGGGGTCGAGGGTGGTGCAAAGGCCGAGCAACAGGGTGAGCATACGGTTGAGCAGCACGTAATCTTTGGGCACCTGTACGGTACCGCTGATGCCGCTGAATCCGATATCCCGGATCAGATCGACCAGGCTGTTGTTAAATGGGTTTACTTTTATATCCTTGAAGTTTAAACCTTCGAGTTGCACCTCGTTTTGTAAAAAATTGCGCAGCGCGGCGACCATTTTTTCAGCCATTTGTTCGGCTTCCCGGCCTTCGGCAAGGAATCCCATTGCCCGGAACGCTTCGATCATGCCGTTGGAATCATTTTTAATGGCCGCTTCGATGAGTTGGGGGATACCTTCGCGCATAGCTTTGCTGAGTTGGCCGGTGGCGCCGAAGTCGAGCAGGATCAGGGCGCCGTCCTGCCGCACCAGGATATTGCCGGGATGCGGATCGGCGTGATAATAGCCGTCTTTGAACAACATCTGGCAGTAGGCGCGCAACAGGCGGGATGCCAATGCGCGGCGATCGATTTGCCAGGCATCAAGTTGGGCGAGATTAGATATTTTAACGCCGTCGTACCAGGTGGTGGTCAATACCCGGCTGGTAGAGTATTCGGGATGTATTTCCGGTACGAACAGATTTTCCACTCCTTTCAGGTTTTCGCCGATCCGGCGCATCGCTTCGGCTTCGCGCTTGAAGTCGAGTTCCTCTTCGATCATCTGCCGCAGTTGGGTGTACAGGTGCCCCATGCCTTTAATGTCGAAGAAAAAAGAAATGACACGAGTGAGCCGCCGGATAATTTCCAGGTCAATACGGGCGATTTCTTCGATGTCTGCGTGTTGCACCTTCACCACCACTTCGAGTCCGCCGGGCAGTTGAGCCCGGTGTGCCTGACCAATGGAGGCCGCGGCCAGGGGCGTTTCATCGAATCGGGCGAATAATTGCTCCGGCGTTTTGCCGAACTCACGCCCGATGCGTTCGCGCACCTGACTGAAAGGCCGGGGCGGAATGCGATCCTGCAATTCTTCCAGGGGTTTTTGAAATTCCTCCGGCAAAAAATTGCCCAGTATGGAGAGCATTTGGCCAATTTTAATAAACAGGCCGTTGAGTTCAAGAATGGCTTTTTTCACCCGCTCGGCATTGCGCAGGTGCAGGGCCAGTATGCGTTTTTCGTAATACCGTTCGCCAAACAGTTTTCTGCCGAGCATCAGCCCGGCATAACTCAACATAACGACGGCAGCCGTCCAGTGCGCTTTGCGCACCCGACGGCTGCCTGAATACATCTTTTTATCTGTCATCGGGATAGATTGAAGATGCAAAAATGAGACATTATTGCTCAAAAATTCCGGATCAGTCTGCGCCAGAGCAAAACAGCATGGCCCAGTACGGAAATTCCGGCAACGCCGACGGCGACGCCGGCCAGTAACAGCAAAATTTCAAAGGTATTCATCGGCTTGTGATTTTCATTTGGACGATAAAATGTTAGTGAAACAGATGAGCCTGTACGACGGTAAGTGTTGGAAAAAGGTTGCAATGGCAAAATTTCCCGCTCATCATGCCGCTGTTTTATACTAATCCCCTATTTTTCGCCATTCCACCCACTTCAACCACTTCAACCAATTCAACAAAACATGAAGATCAAATTTTGCGGCGCGGCGCGCGAAGTAACCGGCTCCTGTCACCTGATCACGCTGGACGATCATTTCCGCATCCTGCTCGATTGCGGTTTGTACCAAGGCGGCGAAGACGGGGAATCTTCCGGCGGCGAGAACCCGATGCGGGGTTTTAATGAAAAATGGCTGTTTAGCCCGCGCGATATCGATTGCCTGATCCTGAGCCATGCGCACATCGATCACACGGGCAGGGTGCCAAAACTGGTTTCCGACGGCTTCCGGGGAAAAATTTATTCAACCCACGCCACCCGCGACCTGTGCTCCATTATGCTGATGGATTCTGCCAGGATACAGGAGGGCGACGCGGCGTATCAGAATAAAAAAAAGACGAAAGACGAGCCGGAAAAACAACCGCTCTACACGACGGATGACGTGCGCACCGCCATGCAACAGTTTGTAAGTTACAACTACGAACAATGGTTCCACGTACACCCCAACGTACGGGTAATGTACCGCGACGCCGGCCATATTCTCGGCAGCGCCACAGTGACGCTGGAGATCACAGAAGGCGACCGTATCATTCGTTTCGGCTTCACCGGCGATATAGGGCGACCCCACAGGCCTATTCTCAGCGATCCGAAACCCATGCCGGAAGTCGACTACCTGATTTGTGAAAGCACCTACGGCGACCGCGAGCACGAGTCGGCGCCAGGGGAGGTCGATCACTTCATCCGGGTGGTACACCATACCTGCGTGGAAAAAAAGGGGAAGCTCATCATTCCGGCCTTTTCCGTGGGCCGCACCCAGGAGATCGTTTACATGCTCGATCAGCTCCATCATGCCGGCAAACTGCCTAAGGTGCCGGTTTATGTCGACAGCCCGCTGGCCGTGAATGCCACCGAGGTATTCATCAACCACCCCGAATGTTTCGACCGCGACCTGCACCAATACATGCTGGAAAACGACGACCCCTTCGGATTCAACGGCCTGCAGTACATCCGTTCGGTGGAGGGCAGCAAACAGATCAACGAGCAGCACAGACCCTGCATCATCATTTCTGCATCGGGTATGATGAACGCCGGACGTATCCGGCACCACCTGAACCACAACATCGAAAACCGGCGCAATACCTTCCTCATTGTCGGGTATTGCACCCCCGACACGCCGGGCGGACGCTTGCGCGAAGGCGCTAAAAGCATCTATATTTTTGGACAAAACAAACAGGTGCTGGCCGATGTTGAGATAATGGACTCCTTCTCTGCCCACGGCGACCGGGTGGAAATGCTCGATTTTTTACAAAACCAGCGCGCCTCATTAAAAAAATTGTGGCTTGTACACGGCACCATCGACCGGCAGGAAAAATGGCGCGATTATTTGAAAGAAAATGGATTCGAATCGGTTGAGGTGCCGGAATTAGGAGAAGAAACTTATCTTTGAATCCGCCAAATATAAATCATTCGCCGATGGAGATTTCAAAATGGATCATCAGCACCCGGAACAAAATCAAAATGGCCCTCGCGTTGATCGTCGTGGCCGGCCTTTTGGTTGTTGCCAATACAGTTGAGCGGGAACATATTTCCAGTATGGACAAATCTTTTCTATCCATATACGCCGACCGCCTGGTACCCGCCA
>CALEYM010000154.1 GCA_937926185.1 uncultured Bacteroidota bacterium
TGTTCAACAGGCGTGTGGCATAATCCAATGCCGTCATATTCCACTGCAGGGTAGAATCCCACAACTCCAGATTGGAAAAATATTCGCGTTTTTGTTCGGCCAGGTAATATTGGGCTACTTCGGTATCCAATTGCCGGTTGGCAACCAGCCGCGCCTGGTATAATCTTTTTGAGAATGCCGTCAGGCGGTCCCGTTGAGCGGGAAGGCGGCGCGCCATCCGATGAATGTGCAGCAGGGTTTCACCGAGGGTTTCCTCGTTGTAAAGATCGCCATAGTTGAGCAGCGCCTCTACATCATCTCCTTTCAGCAGGGCGGCATGACCGAAATACAGGTCGTTGATCCCTTGGGTGCTGGCCCCGCGCGCCGCTTCGAAGGCTTGTTCGGCTGTCGCCGCATCGCCTTCCAGCAGTTGGGCCAGGCCAATTTGAGTGTACAATTTTGCGTGCAGTTCATTGCGATACCAGTTGTACCGCGATGAATCGGCTCCGATCAGTTGCAACAACCGGTCAGCCACCTGTAATCCCAGTTTAAGGGCGGGCAGCGCATCGGCCGATTTATCGGCCTCGAGCAGTGCGCTGCCATAGTACAGGTAATAGTCCGACAGCCTGGCCAGCCGGATGATTTCCCTGGCGGACGATTCAAAGGGGGCGGGCACGTTCAGGCCGTCAATGGCTTTCTTATACAGGTTTAAAGACCGGGTATTTCCTTGTTCGAAGACTGCCCATCCGAGATGGGCCTGTTGGAGCGCCAGTGTAACTTTTTCCAGTTCCCGCCGGTAGACCGACTTGTTTTGGCGTTGCAACAGGCGCACATTGTCCATTGCTTTTTCCAGTAGTTGCACTTTTTCAGGATTGTTTTTGATCCAGACAGATTTGTTCAAATGCCTGAAATTATCCCACTGCAGGCGGGTTGTCGGGTCGAGTTCGCTTAGTGCTGTTTCGGCAGGGGTGCTTTCGCACAGGGTGTGGTAAGATGGAAAGAAGCCGAATAAATCGCATATACATTCCAACTGGTTGGGCTTGAGCAGGTCGTATTCCAGCAACTGGCGCAGCCGGGTATGCAGGCTGTCGAGCGCGCTTTGTGGCATTACCCCGTTATTGCCGCCCTGTTCGGCGGCGCGTAAAGCCCAATCGGCATAATGGCGGGCAGCCGTGCGCTGATCATTCCGGAGCAGCGCCGAATTGGCCGCGGCCAGGGTGGCGGAAAGCGGGCTTTCGAAATCGCGCAACATGGTATTAGCCACCTGCTCGGCCGCCCCGGTCTGTCCGCGAAGGAGCAGTTTCCAGTGATAGTCTTCGTACATTTCCAGCAGAATAGGCCGCAACACGTTTTGAGCGCCGGCATCCAGTTGGCCGAACAATACCAGGGCCCGGTTGCAATAGTTGCTTACCCGCTGGATATTATTGCTGTAAATGGCCGATTCGCGGTAATAATCGAAAAAGGAACGGATCAGTGGCAAGTCGCCTGAATTGGCCAGGCGGGTAAAATTGTTGGGATAGTCAAGCGCCTGCTCCAGGTTGTACTCCCGGATTTGGTTGGGCAGAAAAGAAATCAGTTTTCGGTAATCGGTTTGGACGCCGGCTCTCACGAGGGAGAGTGCCACGTCCCGCGTGAGCAAAACATAGCCAAACAACAACATTTGAAGGCGGCGCCCGCCGTCGGTAAACCGCAGGCGGATCACCGGCGGGAAATCTTCGTTTTCGCGGATGGGGGGTTTGGCCCATTTGAACCGCGCCTGCCCGGCGCCAATATCCCAAAACACGACGGAGCCGTCGTCGTAGCCCGCCGCGAGCACGCTGCCTTCCGGGTGAAAAGCCAGGGCGGTAACCATCCGCAGACCGTATTGGCGGATGCGGACGGTTTCATTCAGCAGGTCGTTGCGATGAAAAATCCGGATATCAAGCCCGTCGGTGAAGGCCATCAAACCGCCCGCAGCAGAAAAGGCTACTTCCAGCGTGGCGTAATCGTGCAGGCGAACAGTTTGAAATTTTGCCTCCGGGTCGTGCGCCGGATTCCATATCTTGATGACGGTTTGTTCATTGCCGAAATCTTCTGCCTCTACCTGCTGCACCACCATGACTTCATCGGTCTGCGGCACAAAATACAATTGGTGGATAGCGCCGCCAAAAGCCCGGGCAGCCAGCGGGCGACCATCGTGGAGCGACCACACCGCGATGGAATCAGTACCGGCAAGGCAGGCAATTTTGCTTTCAGCCGTGTTAAAAGCCGCGGCCACTTCTCCGTTATAGCCCGGCGGTGAAGGTATCTGATGCCGGGGCTGGCCCAGGCGATCGGTCAGCGCCAGCGAGTCGAACCCGGTGCGGTAAGCCAGCCAGTTCTGGCCGGCGACCAATCCCGGATCAGCGTCGGCGGGCGCGGGCGCTACCCGCTGTATCTGTCGCGGATCATCGGCTGACATCAGCATCAGGGAGTCGCTGCGCCAGGCAAATAATTTCGTCCCGTCGGCGTTCAGGGCAAAAAACGCATTTCGCCCCAGCGGTTTAATGCGCTGGTTGGTTCCCTCGTCCAAGGCCCACACTTCGAGTCGTCCGCCGCCGGTCGTTGTAGCGAATTGCCGGTTATCCGGCGAAAAAACCCCTGTTTTCAGGTGCATGTCGGGGTGGCTTGCGGGAATAAGCGCGGCGTATCGGAGCGCGCCGCCTTCGGTATCGTATACATAGAGCCGGCTGTCTTTATCGCTGGCCGTTCCGATAAAATATGTTGCTGCCAGCCGGGCATCCTGGCTGACAGCGACCGGGAATCCGGCGAGCACGGCGTACGGTTCAAGCGTTTCGTACCCCGCCGCGGTCGGCAATTTGAAATAATGCGCCGCGGAGTCGTTAAAAAAAACGGCGCCGCCGGCGGCAGGTTTCAGTAACAAATAAGGCAAATCGCCGGTATAATAATTTCTTACCGGTTTGGCGATCAGTAATACCTGTTCCCGTTGCCAGCTGCCGCGTTCGGCGCCCGGAGCGAACACAACGATGCTGTCGCGGTAGCCCGCCCACAAGCGGCCTTTTGCGCTTGCCAGTCGCAGTAGTACGCCTTCGCCCAACTGCAAGCCGGTCGGTTGGGGTGTGGCGCGGCTTCCTCCTTTGCGTTGTGCAAATATATCGCGCAGGGGTAGGGCGTAAATTTGCATTTCGGTGGGGTTCAGGTAATAAAAGGTGTATCCTTTTTCGTCAAAACAATATTGTGAAACGTTTTGCACCGGAAGCCGAAACGTCTCGCGCGGGTTACGCCAGAACAGGTAAACGTTTTTGGAAAGAAAAAGCAGGGTGCGGTTATCCGGTACCGCGTCGCAATACAGCAAAGTAGTGTCTTCCATGCCCAAGGGTTCTTCCGGCACGAAGGTTTCGGCGTCCCATTGGAACAACAGGTGCCGTGACCGGGCAAATGCGCAGATTTTCCGGTTGCCGGAAACGCCCAGGTAATGCACCTGCAACTCGCGATCCAGGTTGTCGCCCAACTGGTAGCAGAAAGGGATGCTTAACTTATCATCGGCCATGCCGGAGTGAACGGAGGGGGTGTAATACAAGGCGTCGAACATGGCCTGTCTGCAGGCGTCGTTATCCTCCGGTGCAATATATTCATTGGCAAAATCGGCCAGCCGGTATGCCAGCGAACGGTCGAATGCGCGCAGGAGTTGGGAAGCGTCATTGGCCCGGTTTGCGGCCAGGGCGTGCCTGGCCTGACGCACGGCTTCCTGCTCTTTGCGCCGCAGTTCATTTTGGGAGGCGGTTTTGCAGGCTTCTATGCGCAAATTGGCAGCTTGCCGGTCGGCCTGGTCGGCATCCGCGCAGTTTTTGGCAGCCCGGTACAAGGCCGCGGCGTCGTCCCAGTGTCCGCCGCGAAACGCCCTTTCCGCTTCTTTACAAGTGATGTCAAAACATTCCGGTTTGTCGTACGTCAGAAACTCCCGGCTGGGCAGGAACCGCCGGCGCGCTTCGCTGCCCACCGTTCCGGCCACGGGGGCCAGGTCAGGTGTGGTACTGACAGGGGAAACTTCTTTTTGCGCTGCTCCCGTCTTGTTCTTTTGATTTTCACAAGCGGCGATCAGCTGGTTCAGTTCTTCCATGCGCCCCGGAATTTTAATGGTCTCCGGACAACTTTTGGCGTCGCGAAACCAGCGGAGCGCCAGGCGGCAATCGCCGCGTTTTTGCGCGGCAATCCCTTCATCCACGTGATGCTGGTAACAATCCAGGGGCATTTGTTGCACCGGCGCCTGCTGGAGGTAGTACGGATCTTTCTGATCCTGGGCACTCAGGCTGAATGCAAAAAATACGGACAAAAAAAGTGCTGGGATGCGCATAAAATTTAAGGTTTAACGGGTTGCGGGTTGACGGGTTAACGGGTTGCGGGTTGCGGGTTAACGGGTTTTGTAATGCTTGGCGCCTGTGAGATGAAAAGACCGAGCACTACAAAACCCGTTAACCCGTTAACCCGCAACCCGTTAACCCGTCAACCCGTTAACCCTTAAAAAAAATCAACATCTACCGCGTACGGATATGTCATCAGGTATTCCAGGGCCTTCTCTACCGCCAGGTCTTCGAATACCACGGCGTGCAAAGTAGTGGTGATGGGGACGTGTAATTTGTATTGCCGGGCCAGCTGGCGGGCGATCCGCAGGGTGCGGACGCCTTCGGCCAATTCGGGCATCGTTTCTCGGATTTGCCGCGCGGTTTCACCTTTCGCCAGGCGGGTGCCGAAGGTATAATTCCGGCTATTGATACTGGTGGCGGTGGCCACCAGGTCGCCGATACCCGCAACACCGATAAAGGCCTGACTGGATGCGCCGAGCGATTTTCCGAAATACACCATCTCGGCCAATCCCCGCGCGATGAGCAGGCCCTGGATGTTTCGGCCCAATCCAAGGCCGCCCAAAACGCCGGAACCCAGCGCAATGATATTCTTCAGCGCGCCAGCCAGTTCGGCGCCGAGAATGTCGTACGACCCGAACACCCGGAAATGACGGCTGTTCAGCGCCGCTTGTCCGGCCTGGATCACCTCCCTGAAACGGCTTCCCACCAGGGTTGCCGCCGGCTGGCCGGCCATGATCTCCGCGGCGAGGTTTGGCCCCGAAAGACTCCCGACCCGTACCACGCTGCTTTCTTCCCGCACCACTTCGCTCATGGTACGCACCTGGTTTCTGGTCACAATCACGCCGTGCGCGTTCAGGTCGTCTTCTTCCATGTCCTTCAGATCAAATCCTTTGGTTCCGTGGATGATGATGTGGTGCGGGCGTAAATACGGCGCCAGCGCCTGCATCATACGGCGAAAACTGGTGGAAGGCACGATGGGAAAAATCAACGTGCACTGGCGCGCCAGTTCGGCCAGGTCGTTGGTGGCCGTTATCCGGCGCGACAAATCTACCCCGAGGTGGAAATGCGTTCGGTTGATCTCTTCAACGGTTTCCTGTTTCCGGCTGAACAGC
>CALEYM010000155.1 GCA_937926185.1 uncultured Bacteroidota bacterium
GAAAAGTTCGACAGAGAAGTTCGTGAAGAAGTTCGTGAAGAAGTTCGTGAAGAAACAACCCATGCCATCACCCTCAAAACCCTCCAAAAATTCCCCGACTGGACCGACGCCGAGGTAGCCGATTTCGTGGGCGTCACGGTAGAATATGTGCAGCAGATGCGGCGGGAACTGGCTAAAGGGAAATAGGTTTTTTTATTGCTTCAATTGACGCAACCCTTCCCGCGCCTTTTTTCGCCATACCGTTTCGGGCAACTTCAATGCTTTTTCCCACGCCGCTTTCGCTTTTTCCCGGTCTTCTGTCAGTAAATATCCCAAGCCGCTATACCACATTGCCTCGGCCTGCCAGGGTTTACCCGGCGCATCGAGGCGCTCGAAGTAGCCGGCAGCCCCGTCGCCGTCAAACAATTCCAGCAGGCAATACCCCTTGAGGTAGGACAAGGTGTCATTGGGCGGCGCAGTTTTTTCCAGTTCGTTCAGTTCAACAAATGCCGTGGGGAAATCCCGCTGCCCCAGGGCTGACACGGCTGTGCGGAAACGTGGCGGATAATGTGTGGCAGCGGAATCGAAGGCTGTGTACCACAATATGGACAGTAATTTTTGTAGATCAGCCGGCAAGGTATCACCGCCGCGGGTAAAAGTGATATTTTCAAAGGCGGGCTTCGACGGCGACGGCCGGTTTTGAGCAATGGGTTCCCGGATTTTTTCTGAAGGCGCAGGAGCCGGCGGCGGCGACATGTTGCCGGGCGCTGCCGGGCTGTTTTTTTCAGGCGCCGGCGCCGGCCCGGGAGCGGATAGGGGTAAAAAGGTGGGGTATAACCACCAGATACAGGAAAGCAACAGTACAATGCCCACCGTCAGCATCCCAAACCGCCATTTTTTCCTTAGCGCAACCGGACCGGCCGGGGGCGGGTTATCTTGTAAAACCGTGGTGACGAGTTCCCGGAGATATTGTCCGCGCAGGTGTCCGGCGAGTTCCCGGTGGCGGTTCACTTCTTCCTGCAAGGCAGGGTCTCTCGCCAGCTCCGCTTCGAAACGTTCCCTTTCGTCGGGTGGCAGTTCGCCGGCAAGCCAGGCTTCGATATCGTTTGGCATAATATGGTTATGCGTATAGCAGTTGGTTTTTTATCTCTTCCATCAGCAAGCCCAGTTTCTTCAGGCAGGCATTGCGTTTGCTGCGCAAAGAGTCAACCGTGGCGTAAGGCGTGAGTTGCCGGGCTATGAGTTCCTGGTCTCCATATCCGTCATAGTACCGGAAACGGATCAACTGGCGGCAGTTGTCTTTCATTTTATCCAGAAAGCCGGCGATACGCAACTGCAATTCTTTATTAAACAGGTATTTTTCCACCTCGGCTTCCGCGTGCGCATCCCAGTCGCCGAGTTCAGTGAGGGGCGTCCGGTTTTTTCGTAAAAAGTTGCGCAACAGGTTTTTAGCGATTGTGGCCGTGTACGCGGCGGGGTCGGCGCCTTCAAACCGGAAAGCCCCGCTTTCAATTTTTTGAAGGGTCAGGACAACGGCGTCCTGCGCTATTTCCTGCAAGTCCCGGCTATTTACCCTCGCATGGGCGCCCCATTTTTGCAAAGCCGGCCAAATCCGGTTGCGCAAATGCACAATGGCGGCCGGCTCCAGATTTTTCAAGGCCTCATAGAAAGTATATGGTTCCCTGTGCCGTTCTGACACGGATACTGTTTTCTTTCCAACGTCCAAGTAGGGTGGGTTTTCCATGAAACGAGGACTATTATGCCATAAAGATAAAGGAATACGATCTGTTTGCGCTGAAAATACCGGTATTACGCCCAATTTTGCCGCACACAACACTGCCCAATGTCCGCAATGGAAAAAACTGCCCGCTCCCGCCGCAAACGCCGGTGGTTACCCTACGTGTTCCTGGCTTTATTTGCCGCCTGGATCATCTCCATCCAGACCGGCTGCCTCGCCATGCGAACGCCCGACCGCGACTGGCCTGCCAAACTGCAGCAGCGCGGGCAAACCCTGACGCCAACCTTTCACGACATAGATATGCCGGGGTACCGGACCATACACGCCGTTAACCTGAACAGCGACACTTCTAAACCCCTGATCATGTTCGTGCATGGCTCGCCCGGCTCGTCCGATGCTTTTTTATCCTACCTGGCCGACACTGCCCTGAGCCGCCTGGCCGGCATGATCAGCATCGACCGGCCGGGGTTTGGGTACACGAAGGGATTTGGCCGCGCAGAAGGTTCGCTCGAACGGCAGGCCGCCGCCGCGGAGGCCGTGGTAAAGGCCCTGGCGCCCGGAAAAAAAGTGGTGCTCGTGGGCCATTCGCTCGGCGGACCGGTGATCGCGCGCTTCGCCATGGATTACCCGGATAAAACCGCCGGCCTGGTGATGGTGGCCGCTTCCATCGATCCCGACCTGGAAGAGCACCCCTGGTGGCAAGGGGCAGTGGACGCGCCGCCACTGCGCTGGCTGACGCCCAAAAGCCTGTGGACCAGCAACCGCGAAATCAAACTGCTGGAAGCGGAATTGCGTCAAATCCTGCCCCGTTGGGCCGATATCCGCTGCCCGGTGACGATGGTACACGCCGAAGACGACCGGCTGGTGCCCTTTGCCAACGTCGCTTTCGCCAAACATAAACTGGTCAATTGCCCCGACTACCGCGAAGTGACCCTCCCCAAAGGCGACCATTTTATTCTATGGAGCCGGCAGGAGCTGGTACGGGATGCGATAGTGGAAATGATAAACAGCCGGTAAGAGTCTTGAGGCGCATTAACCTCCGATCGTCGTCATGCTCTCCGTTACCGGCGCGCCCTGGAAACGGCGTTGCTCGGCCTCGTAGCCGTCGCGGGCGCGGTTGCCGATGGCTTCTATAAAAGCGGTGCGCAGTTCTTCGTCGGTGGCGCCGGCGCGCATGAGGTCGCGCACATTGAACACACCCGAGTCGTAGAGGCAGGTTTTTAGCAGGCCTTGCGGCGTAATGCGGATGCGGTTGCAGGTGCCGCAAAAGGTACGGCTGTAGGCGGCAATGACGCCCACGGTGCCCACGTGCCCGTCGATAGTATAATTGTAAGAGGTGGAAAAAGGCGGATCCGGGATTTTTTTCAGGCCCGGGTAATATTCGCCGATGTGCGCCATGATGCGCCGGTGATCCCAAACCCAATGCTCGTGATGCTGGCCGGTACCGTTGAACGGCATTTCTTCGATAAATCGAACCCCGACGGGTCGTGTGCGGGTAAATTCGACGAGTGGCAGAATGTCCTGCTCGTTACTGCCCTGCATCACCACGGTATTGATTTTGGTGTTGATGCCGTGCGCCAGTAGTTCCTCCAGGGTGTTCATCACTTGCGGGAACTCGTCGCGCCGGGTGATTTCGCGAAAACGTTCGGGGTCCAGGCTGTCGAGACTCAGGTTGACGGAAGTGATTTTCAGCCGTTTAAAATGTTTGATCAGTGGCGCCGTAAGCGTTCCGTTGGTGGTAATGGCTACCTTTTTAATACCCTCTATGGCGGCGATTTTTTCCAGGAACGTCATCAGGTCGCGCCGCACAAAGGGTTCGCCGCCCGTGAGGCGCACCTTGTCGACGCCCATTTCGGACAAAATACGCAGCAAACGCTCCATTTCCTCGTAACTGAGGATATCGTGTTTGGGCGCAAAACGGATACCTTCCTCCGGCATGCAGTAAAAGCAGCGCAGGTTGCAGCGGTCGGTTACCGCCAGGCGGACGTAGTTGATCCGCCGTCCGTGATTATCATAGAGCATGGTAGCGATATTGAATCAATGGATAAACGTCGCCCTTTTCGAAAATATCCCGTTCCAGCGTCAATTCCAAAAAAGCGTCGGCGTCGTTGAGGTTGGCCAAATCGCCCGAGCCATGGCCCGGCAGCGGGAAGGCCTGCAAGGTTCCGTTCGTTTGATGATCCAGTTTTACGGGTAAAAAATAGGTCAGCCGGGGCTTGAATTCCACTTTTTCGGCCAGTACAGCCGTTCGGGGCGCCGGCAATTCCTGCCCGAGGCTTTTACGCAAAAAAGGGATCAGAAAGCGCCAGGTACACATAAATGCCGAAACGGGATTGCCCGGCAAGGCAAACACCACCGGCCGGCGCCGGTAGTGCCCGAACCAGAAGGGTTTGCCCGGCCGCTGCGACACCTTGTGAAAACATTTTTCCACCCCCAGCGCGTTCAAGACTTCCGGCAGATAATCAAACTTGCCTTCGGAAACGGCGCCGGTAAGTACCACCAGGTCGAATTCGTGCAGAATGCGCTGCAATCCTTCGGCAATCAGCTCGCGGTTGTCCACAAAATGAAACATTTCGCTCCGGATGCCGAACTGCTCTAGCAGGGTAGCCTGCGTGGCGTACACATTGGAGCGGCGTATCTGGTGGGGCAGCGGCGTATCAGCCACATCCACCAGTTCGTCGCCGGTAGACACAATGGCTGTTCGGGGCAGGCGGGCTACTTCGAGCACCGACTTTCCGATGGTAGCGGCCGCGGCAATTTCAGGCGGAGCGACGATTCGCCCGGCCGGCACGATCAGGTCGCCCGCCCGCCGGTCGATACCCTGAAAATGCAGATTTTGCCGCAATTGAACCGCATCGATGCAGATTTCGGCCAGGCCGTTATTTAAAACAATATCTTCGTAGCGGATCACGGTATCAGCGCCTTCCGGAAGCATGGCGCCGGTCATCACTTCCATGCAGGCGTCAGAGGGGTAAAGGGTCTGTCGAGGCGCGCCGGCAGCCTGTACGCCGGATACCGGGAAGCGGCGTTGCCCTGCCGCGAAACGCTCGTAGCGGATGGCGATGCCGTCCATGGTTACCCGGTCGAAAGGCGGAAAATCGCGGTCGGCCCGCAGCTCTTCCCGCAGGTTACGGCCCAGCGCCTCCTGCAAGGGCAAGAGTTCTGCGCCGAGGGAAAGGCAGTGATCAAAAATAATTTGTTCGGCTTCAGCGACGCTCAGCAAAATACAAATATTTGATTTGAGAGATAAACATAAGGCCCGCTCTTTGGTTTAGCTCGCAAGCGCGCTTAAAAATTATGCAACATCAAAAACACAGCAAACTGGCGAAGGTGGAATACGGCCGTTTCGGGCGGCAGGAATGGGCTATTCTGGGCGCCTCCTGCGGTTATATTCAACAACTGGCCCGCGATGTGGCTTCCCGGCTGCGGCCCCGCTTTCAGCTTGGTTACGCAGACGCCGACCACAAAAGCGCCGATGCGGGAGAAATATTCTCCGGTTTTGATCTTGAATACATCGACAAAATCGGCTTTCACCGCTTCGACAGTCTCGCCGCCCCCGACAGTTGGCAACAACATGTTCGGTTCAACCCCATGGATCTGGTGCTGGTCAACGGCAACCACTTTGCCGCCGCCCGGCAAATCGTCGCGCTCGACCGGCGCAAGTTCGACAGCCTGCAACGCAAGTTGGATCGCCTGACACAGACAGACCTTTTTC
>CALEYM010000156.1 GCA_937926185.1 uncultured Bacteroidota bacterium
CTAAACCTTTATAAACCCTCTAAACCTTTATAAACCCTCTAAACCTTTATAAACCTTTATAAACCCCTTTCATAAACCCTTTTCTCACGCCGTCTGGCAGACGGCGTTACTCAAACGCCACGATCTTCGTCACAAATCCTTCCTTGAAACTCACCTTGAAGATATAGTGCCCTGCCGGCAACCTGTTATTCGGCCGGAAGATATATGTTTCGCTATTCACATTTTGCACGTTGGCTACCTGGCGGCCGGTTTTATCGATCACCTGCACGGTCAGGATGGTTTTACCGGTTTCTGCCTGAAGCGTCACCTGTTCGGTAGCCGGATTGGGCGAGGCGGTCAGTTGAATATTCCTGGCGATGGGTTCTTTGCCGGACAATACCTTGTCGACACAGCCTTGCAGGCCCAGCGCAAAACAGGCGCGCGGCGCGTAGAATCGCATGATGGTGTCGATATAAGAAATGGCTGTAGTTTTATTCGTGTTGCAGTCGAAGCCGGCAGTAACACCGGGAATCGGTGGCAGCCCGGGGAACGCACTCCATTCCCAGGGTGCGCTGGAAATCGGCAATTGCGGGTCTTCCGGATCAGGAGGCATTACTAAAGGATACAAGCCGGCACGCGGCTCTTGCAAACCGGCAGGACTGTTGGCAAATGCCTGCAACTGGTTGGCTTGTAAATCCAGGTAATTGTCATTGGCGTCGATTAACGCGTTCTGATGGCCCGCGGCCTCCATCAGCCCCTGCACGAGATAACTACCCTGCACTTCCACTACTGTCAGCGGCGGATCTTGGCCCGGTACGCTCAACACGGCAGAGGTATAAGGTGCGAACGGGTCGTTAGGCACCTGGAAGGAGATCAGCGCCGGTTGCGGGTTTTGCAGCGCATTGTCGATCCATGCCGAATCGCCCAAAGCGCCGCCGAGGTTTACCGCCAGGTTAAAATCGGAGGGATAGCCCGGCCAGTTCGGGTAGCACAAGGTATCCAGTTTAATGAGGACACAGCCATTCATCGGATCGGTTATGGGCGATACGCCCACCGAGGTGCCGTCGATGTTGCCATTCACCTGTTCGATAACCATTGGAATGATCTGGTCGGGCGCGCAGGGGTTTTGGGTAACGGTACGCGGGTTCCAGACGAATTTGCCGTTCGTAGCCGTTGGGATTTTGGCATAGGCATCCAGCAAGGCGGTATTCAGGGAAACATACCCGCCGGTACCCTGCCCGAACAATACGATCTTTGCGGGGTCGATACCGTACGTGTTCCCGCCTACGTCCGCATTCCGGCGGAAAAAACGGATGGCCGTAGAGGCGTCCTGAACGCCGCGGTAGGCAGCATTGATCAGCGTATAACGCCGGATCTCGGGTATTTGCGAAGTGGGCAACCAGCCCTGACGGTAAGTGCAGGAAGCAGCCACATAACCCATCTGGGCCAGGCGGGTGCAAATTTCCACGGCTGCCGAGTCGTTGCGTTCGCCGCCGCATGAACCGTTGAACCCGGGTTGTGCCGGGTTGGACGGATTGAAGAACGGCAAAAAGTTGCCCGTATGGAAATACAAAACCAAGGGCCGGTTGGTTTCCGTGTCGCTGGCCGGACGGTACACATCCATCAACAGTTGTTGCGGAACAGCCTCGCCAAAAACGGATTGATACAGGATAGTTGCGTTCACGCCGAACACGACATTTTTCTGCACCTGAATTTCATTCCGGGCAAATACCGGTTCCAGGTAGCGGGTTTGGGCAGATATCTGATCCAGGATAAAATATCCCGACATCAGTAACAGAAAGAGCGTAAGTTTCTTCATGGTTGTTGCCTTTTTTGTTTATAAGTAAATATTAATTGATTGCTAAATCATCAGCGGCGCTCAAAGTTGTGCACGGCGCTAATGTAGGCCATACGTCCGATACGCGGACCGCCGTAAGTTTGAAAATTGCGATTATTAAAGGCTTCTTTGAGTCGGGATCTTCCTTCCGGCGCTTCCTCAAACAACGGTTTGATGCCAAAGAGGTTGGCTACGCCGATTTTAAAAGTAGTATGTATCCGGTCGAAGGTAACGTTCCATTGGGCATCTACCATATCGTAAGTCGGAATAAAACCGGTAAATTGCGGGCTGCCTTCGAACAGGAAACCCTGAATCCATTTGTAATTCAGGCTGAACCCGGTTCTTTTCAGACCCAGGAAAGGCACGTCGCGGCCAGAAATACCGATATTGAATTTGTGTTCCGGCGTATTGAAAGCCGGAATGATCGGGTCTTCTACATCCAATTTGTTCAATTTGTTCCAGCTGTAGTTGCCACTGAATTGGTAATACGTGCCGAAATAAATATTCATGCCGAGCGCAAAGCCCTGTGTGGTTACCTGGTTGGTTGAGTTGGCGGCCACGCGGTAGGCTCTGATCCGCGTCACGTCGAGTACGCCGGCCGATACCGGGGCCACCAAACCGATGTTATAGCCGATAAAATCGTTGTAAAAGTTGTAATAATAACCGGCGTCGAGGTACAGCCGGTTCCACAAGGTAGTACGGTAGCCCACTTCGAAGGTGCGCACTTTTTCCGGCCGGATGGGCGCCACGTCCACATCGTCGAACAGGTTGTAGTTGCCCGTATTGACGCCGGCGAGAAAGGAATCCACCGACACCAGGTCGTTGAATCCGTTCAGGTTGCCCACGAGTGTAGCCGGCCCCACGTTCAAAAACAGGTATTGGTCTGTAAGCGTCGGATTCCGGATAGCCGAGCTGAAGGACACCCGCAGGTAATTTTTCTGGTCGGGCGCATACACGGCGCTAAGGGCCGGCGTGAACAGATAGTCGAAGTTCTGGTTTTTGTCCATGCGAATGGTGCCGGACAATATGAACTGGTCGTTGATGATCTTCTTTTCCACGCCGGTATACAGGCCGAACTCCCAGTTGGTGATGCGTTTGTACGAAGAGTCTACCGCTACCCCACCCTCGTAGCGCCGCGTGAGGGTGTCAGAAAAGATAGTGCCTTCCGAATTGGGCCGGTAAAAACGCGCGTTTCCGCCCACCACCCAATGACTGAGCCATTTGGGCGTGAACCTGTATTCGCCGTGCACGTGATACAGGGCCGATTTGTCGAAAAAGCGGGTGCCGCCGGCCTCGCCCGATTTAGTAGAGGTGATCCGGCTGAAAGCCTCGGTAAATTCGGGGGAGCCCGGGAAAAAGTGTCCTTTAAAAAACTGGCTGGAAAAGGTATCGGCATACGTGTTGGCATTGTTGTGCCATCCCACCAGGGTGTTGTAATTATTGTCGAACCACATCTGGGCCTCTACCGTGTCGAAGCTGGAGGTAAACGTCATGGTAACGGGGTCGTACGTGGTGGTCAGGGTGGGATAACCGGTTTGACGCATTTGGGCGTCGTAGTTGCCGATGTTGAGCCAGTATTGCGAATAATCGCCCAGCCACTGGCCGTTCGATTTGGAAGCCGTTTGCAGTTTTTGCGCCGTATAATAGGGGTCGAAGGAATTGCCGGCGTCTTCGTTGGTGGCGTAGGCGCGGATGAAATATTTGTCTTTTTTCCGGAACTCGATGCGGTTTTGGAAAAACAAAATGTCGCGCAGGCTGAAGCGGTTGTCGCCCTGGTACACCGTGGTGCCGCTGCCGAAGCTGGAAGCGATGATCAGTTCGGGCGATTCAAATTCCTCGGAGGGTTTCAGCCGGAAATGCAGGGCCGCGCTGGCCTTGGTGTTGCGGGTATCGTAGTCCACCAGGTCCACTTCGCGGTAGCCGGTGCGGTGCAATACGCCCAGCCCCACGCGGTCCGACCAGGGGGCTTCCCGCGAGTAGTCGAAGCCCGCCCGGTATTCGTCGCCGTAGATATTCACGGCGTCGTATCCGCCGGGGTTGCGGGTATCGCTGACGGTTTCGTACACGGGGTCGTAATTATCGGCCACCCAATCGTAGGCGCGCAGGTGGAAGAAATTGAGTTTATAGGCAAAAAAGTCGCTGCCGGCTTTATTTTTAAACGCATCGGCCCAGCGGATGGCGCCTTCGAACAGGTCGCGTTCGCCGCCTTTAAGCGATACGGCAAGGCCTTTCTGGATAAACGGGTCTTTGGTTTTCATGCTGATGACGCCGTTGAAAGCATTGGGGCCGTAAAACGGCCCGCTGGCGCCGGCCACCAGTTCGACGCCCATCACGTCGAGTTCGGAAGCGCCCAGGAAATTGCCGAGCGAAAAATTCAGGCCCGGCGCCTGGTTATCCACCCCATCGATGATCTGCAGGGAGCGCACGGGGCTGGTGGAGTTGAATCCGCGGGTATTGACGATGGTAAAACCGAGGGAAGCGGTAGTCAGGTCCACACCTTTCAGATTGCCCAGGCCATTGTAAAAACTGATGGCCGGCGTTTCCTTGATGGCGATGGCATCGAGGTTTTCCACGGTGAGCGGACCGGCTTTTTGTTTTTCGTCGATCCGCTGACCGCGGACAACCGTTTCTTCAATGATAATGGCGTTGGGCTCCAGGCGGATATTCAGCCGGGCGCCGGCCTCCGTCACATCGACTTCCTGTGTGGAATAGCCGGTGTACGACACCCGGAGTTTGACGGGTAAAGCGGGCGCCGAAAGTAAAAACTCTCCCTCGTAATTAGTGATCGTGCCGCCCTCCAAACCGACCAGGGCAATCGCCGCCCCGATCAGGTCCTCCCCGGATTCCGCGTCCTGTACCTTTCCGCGCAGGCTGATCTGGGCTTGCGCGAACGCGCCGTTCAGGAGTATACACAACAAACTGAAAATCAAAATTTTGTTGAAACGCTTCATACGCATGACTGGTTAAATTTCAGAAAGAACTTCTTAAAACAGCGCGTTTTTTAAAACCCTGTTTGCTTTGCAAAAGAAGCAAGAAAATTTGATTCCAAATCAAAAATAGAAGCCTACCCCTCCCGCAACACATACCCTTGCCCAAAAATGGTATGGATCAATTTATTTTCGAAGCCTTTTTCCACCTTGTTGCGCAGATAATTAACATATACTTCGACGACGTTGGTGCCGGTGTCAAAATCGACGTCCCAGACTTTTTCCGACAGTTCGGTTTTGGACAACACCTTTTCCGGGTGACGAAGAAAGTATTCCAGCAAAGCGAACTCACGGGGGGTCAGATTGATGGTTTTTCCGGCGCGGCGTACAGTTTTGGCGTCCGTATCCAATTCCAGATCGGCATACCTCAGGGTACTGTCCACGGCAAGCGTACTGCCCGGCCGCCGGGAAAGCGCCTTGATCCGGGCGACAAACTCCCGGAAATCGAAGGGTTTGCCCAGGTAATCGTCGGCGCCCGCGTCCAGGCCGGCTACTTTATCGTCGGTTTCGCCCAATGCGGACAACAACAGGATAGGCGTCGTGAGACCCGCCCGGCGCAGGCCCCGGCACAAGTCGAGGCCGTTAACGCCCGGCAGAATAATGTCCGACACGATCACGTCGTACACATTTTGTTCTGCCAGGCGTTTGCCGGTCGTACCGTCGTAGGCGAAATCCACCGACCACATCATTTCTTCCAGACCTTGCCGGAGCGATTGCAGGGTTTTCACCTCGTCCTCGATGAGTAATATGTGCATGTTAATACTACTTTGTCACTATAGAAAAAAGTGGAATTCAACCTTCAATGTAGTAAAGCAGTATTAAATGAAGGTCATTAGGCGTCATTTCATTTTCTTCTTCATCAACTGGCCCAATTCCTTGCCGGCCTTGGCATAAGCTTCCTCGATGCGTTCGCCCGTGTCGAAATCGTAGCCGCTGACGTCGCGTCCCGGCATTTTGTTCAGGGTAAATTCGGCCACCACTTTGTCGCGGTTTTTCGTCTCTACAATTTTAGCCGTGGCGTTGATGTAGGCATTGCTGCGCCAAACGCCCACGTTGAAACCGGGCTCCGTAAAGTGGGTATTGACTACCAAAGTATATTCCGCGTCTGGGTAAGCGCCTGGATTCAGGTCAGCGTGTTTGCCGAGCAGATTGTTGAAGGCCGGTTCGAAACGGTTTTTCCGGTCGGCTACCCAGGATTCGGCCCAGCGGTCGCCGCGACCGGCTTCTTTTTCGTTGTACTCTTTTTTCTTCTTGTTGACGTATTCTTCTTCGGCTTTGAATTTACCGACGCCCATGTTGTCGTAGGTAAATTCGGTGTTGATCTTGCTGCCGGGCTTGATGGCGTCCAGTTTGCCGTCCACCATTTTTACCTGGGCGCTGGCAAATCCGGCGCAGAGCAGGAATAGGAATGAAAGAATCAGGGAAAGTGTTCTCATGATGTTGAAAATTAACCGGTTAATGAAAAAAATATGTCTTGCCTTAAACGGCAATGGCCGGCCAAATGTAAGAGAAAAGCAAATGCCCCAATCCAAACCGGTTAATTTGTTTGCCCCTCAGCGGTTTTTCCATCCCGGCCT
>CALEYM010000157.1 GCA_937926185.1 uncultured Bacteroidota bacterium
CTCCGAAAAACACCTTGCGCAGCTCATCGCCCGTCTGAACCGGCCTTATATCCGGTACAGCGCATGCAACGCCCCCGCGCCTCCCGCCGAAATTCTGATCATCGACAATGTAGGCATGCTCAACACCCTGTACCGCTACGGCGCCGCGGCTTTTATCGGCGGCGGATTCGGGAAAGGTATTCACAACACCCTGGAGCCGGCGGCATTCGGACTGCCGGTGTTGTTCGGGCCCCGTTTTGAAAAATTTGAAGAAGCCCGGCAATTAGTGGCGCGCGGCGGGGCCTTTGTAATCCGGGATTCGGCAGATTTGACTGCTGTGATGAAAAACCTGGAGGATACGGCGTTTTATCAGCAAACCTCACGCGCGGCGCGGGCATACCTGGAGGAAAGCCGGGGCGCCACGGAGCGGATTTTACAGTATTTGGCAAGTGTACGATGGTTCTGATTTTTCCAGAATTTTCTACCTTCGCGCCGCCAAACGGCAATTCGGGATACGCACCGGATCCCACGCCAATTTTCCCTCATTTTAAATACACTATTCTACATGCAAGGATCTACCATTACCATCAGAAGAGGAAAATTAAAAGTCCCCAACGATCCCATTATCCCGTTCATTGAAGGCGACGGCACCGGCGCCGACATTTGGGCAGCCTCCGTGCGCGTATTCGATGCGGCGGTGGAAAAAGCCTATAAAGGCAAAAAGAAAATCGTGTGGAAAGAAGTGCTGGCCGGCGAAAAATCTTTTAACAAAACCGGAAACTGGCTGCCCAAGGAAACCCTGGACGTGATCAGCGAGTATAAAGTGGCCATCAAAGGCCCGCTCACCACGCCCGTTGGCGGCGGTATCCGTTCGCTGAACGTGGCCCTGCGCCAGGAACTCGACCTGTACGCCTGCGTGCGCCCGGTGCGTTGGTTCAAGGGCGTGCCCAGCCCGGTAAAAGAGCCCGGCCTGGTGGACATGGTGATCTTTCGCGAAAACACCGAGGACATCTACGCCGGCATCGAATACCTGTCGGGCACGGACGAGTGCGCCAAAGTGCTCAGCTTCCTGCAGAACGAAATGGGCGTGAAGAAAATCCGCTTCCCGAAAACATCCTCCATCGGTATCAAACCGGTGTCCATCGAAGGCACCGAGCGGCTGGTGCGCTCCGCCCTGGAATACGCCTTCAAATACAACCGCAAATCGGTGACCCTGGTACACAAGGGCAATATCATGAAATTCACCGAGGGCAAATTCAAAGACTGGGGCTACGCCCTGGCCGAACGCGAATACGGCGACCGCGTGTTCACCTGGTCGGAATACGACCGCATCAAGGCGCACAGCGGCGAAGAAGCCGCCAATCTGGCTCAAACCGAAGCGCTGGCCTCCGGCCGCCTGCTGGTGAAAGACGTGATCGCCGACGCCTTCCTGCAACAGATCCTGCTGCGCCCCGCCGAATACGATGTGGTGGCCACCCTCAACCTCAACGGCGACTATCTCTCCGACGCCCTCGCCGCCCAGGTCGGCGGTATCGGCATCGCTCCCGGCGCCAACATCAACTACCTCAGCGGCCACGCCATCTTCGAGGCCACCCACGGCACGGCGCCCAAATACGCCGGCAAAGACGTGGTAAACCCCTCCTCGGTGATCCTGTCCGGCGTGATGATGTTCGAATACCTGGGCTGGGACAAAGCCGCCAAACTAATCGTCAAAGGCCTGGAACGCGCCATCCGTAAAAAACGCGTGACCTACGACTTCGAACGCCTGATGAAAGGCGCCACGAAACTGAAATGCTCGGAGTTCGGAACGGAGATTATTAGTAATATGTAATTTACAGGGTTAACGGGTTTACGGGTTCCCTAACCCTTGGCATCCTTTTCTTTGAAATGCCGAGGGTTAGAGCACCCGTAAACGCGTTAACCCGTTAACCCGTAAACCTCTAACCCTCCTTTCCCATCCGCAAGCGCACCCCCGCGCTCAACGCGCAAAAGCGGGGCTTTCCTCCAATACTAATGATGCCGCGTGTATATACCTCGGGGTGTAAAAAATTGCCCGTCCATTTTAGGGGAAGGCCGTACGAGGCGCCGAACATCAAGCCTCCTTCAGGGCTCGTTACCCCGGCCGGGTAAAGGTTTGAAGGATTCGGCGTTCCATTGCCCAGTATCCGGGTATTGCTTTTGTATCTGGCATCGGCTCTGATATTAAAAAAGATGCCGGACATGACTCCTATCGCCCGGCGTGGGCCAAAAACCAGTTCCGGCACTAATCCGAGGTATAGATTGGTAAACTCGTAATGGTCTTTACGCAGGTAGCGCAATTCGTCTTCCCACAAAATGGAAGCGACGGTGATCTTTTTTTGCGAATAGCCGAATTCCACGTAACAACTCAGCGGCGAATCGCCGGCGCGCAGGCCCAGGCTCAGGGCGTACTCAAAACCGGGATGTATTTGATAATCCACAAGCCTGTGTTGCGGCGTCTGGGGAAAAACATCGTTGGCAAAGGCATGGCGGTTATTCCAGCGTATGCCCGATTGAAAGCGCCACTGAAAACGCGCTTTCCCGGTTTTTACGTACCGGAAATCCGTTTCCACCCCGTCGGCCCGGAAGACGAGATAATTGGAGCCGTAAAGAATCCAGCCCAGGCGGGCGGGCGTTTGATCCGGGTTTTCATTTTCCCAGAACAATTCGTCGGTCCCGGCGCGGACAAGGCGGAATTGCAGGGGCTTTCCGCGGTTCAGCGAATCGCTCCACAGGGTCAGCCGCGCCGTATGGGCATCGAAGCTGATCTGCGATTTGCTGAACGGCAGGGTATCGCCGCAGATCAGGGTAAAAGTGTGGTTGACCATGGTGTTTTTCCCGGTAAAGACCCATTGGCTGTACAGGGCCTTTGACCGGTCGCCGGACGACCAGGTACCTTCCAGATTTTGCAAAATGGCGGGCGTTTGCGCGGATGCGGCGCAGGAAAAGAGCAATAACGACAGAAAAAAGTTGAGCTTCATAATATAGGGTATTTTTCCCCCGATGACGCACAGTTCTTCTGCCGGGTTTGCGCCGCTGCCGGAAATAGTTCGTATTTATGATTTTTTTAACTTAGACTGCGTAAATGGGATACCTTGGGGGCGGTTCGATACAAACATAAAGTCGATATGCCTTTCCTGAAATCTATTTTCCGGTTTGTCCTGTTATTATTTACTGCAACTTTGACTGCACAAAACAACACTGCCATGATCACCGGTGAATTCTATTTGCAAGGCGTCATGGAGGTCGGTTCCGGCTTCCGCTTCAACACCGACAGTACCTTCGATTTCTTTTTCATATACGGCGCCGTCGACCGTTTCGGCAAAGGCACCTTCCAACAGCAGGGCGACAGCCTCATCCTGCACAGCCCACCGAAACCGGAGCGCGATTTTGTGCTGCAATCGGAAAAAGCCACGGCCGACGACAATATCGTCATCCGCATCAGCGACCCCAATCCCATGATCCTGCCTTATATAGTCTGCCGGGTAAAAACTCCCGACGGCGTTCTCGAAGGCCAGTGCGACCAGCAGGGATACATCGTGCTGGATAAAGCCCCCGTACAGGCCATCTCACTGGTGCACGCTTTTTTCGCCGAGCGTTTTTCCGTTTTTAATATCGCTCAACCGGAACACAACCTCTTCGAGTTTACCATCGACCCGCGCATCGTGGAGGTGGAGTTCAACGGCATCGTGCTCCACTACCAGGACGGGGTACTGAGCGGCCGGCATCCGCTGCTCGACCCCATGAAAGAGTACCGGTTTGTGAAAAATAACTAGGGCTCACAGCGCCATCCCGATATTTATTCCCGTCACATATTGCCGCCATTCGCCGCCACTTTCCGTAGATACCGGCAGCAGTGTAAAGCCGAACATAGGCTCGATGTACCAGCGCGCGTTTGCACCGGCTTTCCCTTCAAACCCAAAGCCGATGTCGGCGCGGACATTGACGGGCGTCAGATATGGCTTATTTACTACCGTAGGGCTGTCGCTCACCAGCGGTTCCGTTTCCTTGTACCGGTCGCCATTGTCGTAATTGATGATGATGGTCTTGTACCGTCCTATATTTATTAACTGGGAAAAACCGCCGCTTAAGTAAAACCTTTTCGCTTTTTTAAAGGGTTTGACTTTTACGCCAAGGGAAAGATTCAGGTCATGGTAGTGTTTTGTGCCCTTGGACGTCCCTACGCGCACCGGCTCCGGATTCTGCGGGGTGGAGGTTCGCAAAACGAACTCTTTCAGCCGGTAACCCGACAATTCGTAGCCCAGCCCGGCCTGCAAACCGACCCGGTCATTGAGTTGATACCGCACCCAGGGGGCGATGCCGGGTGAAAAGCGCCAGGTAGCGCTTTCGCGCACCGCTTTTTCGTATCCGGGTGAGTTGGGATGGTGAAAGACCAGATCGGAAATACGGGTTTGTACCTGTATGCCGTAAGTGAACCGGGAAGATTGGCCGCGGGCCGGGGAAAGGTGCAGGCAAAAGCCCGCCAGCAGGAGGATGGAGGTCAATTTCATGTTTGTGTGTTTTTGATCGATTGGACAAATTTACCGCATGGCTTCGGGATTTACCAGGTGCGGAACCTTTTTATCCCGGTAAAATCCAATAATATTCTCCGCGGCCAGCCGCGCCATAGCGCCCCGCGCTTCCGCGGTGGCCGAGCCGATATGCGGCAGCACGGCCACATTTTCCATCGATAAAAGCGGATTGTCCGGGTGCATCGGTTCGGGGTTGGTCACATCGAGGCCGGCGCCCCAGATTTGGCCCGCATTCAGGGCTTCGATCAGGTCTTCTTCATTGTGTACTGGCCCGCGGGAGGTATTGATAAAAATGGCCGCGGGTTTCATTTTTTCAAAAGCGGCTTTGTTAAAAATACCCTTCGTTTCGTCACTCAAAACCGAATGTACCGACAGGATGTCGCTTTGCCGCAATAACTCATCAAATGAAACATACCGCGCGCCCAGGGTTGCCTCTGCCTCCGGATTGGGGCGCCGGTTGTGGTAGATGACGTCCATTTCGTAAGCGCCCTTGCAGCGTTTGGCCATTTCTGCGCCGATGCGGCCCAGGCCGAAAATACCGAGGGTTTTGTTTTTCAGTTCAACCCCGAGGTGCGCTTTGGGCCGGAAAAAGCCCCATTCGCCGCGGGCAATGGTTTTGTGCATGTAGAACATTTTGCGCGCCGCGGCGATCATCAGCCCGAAGGCCACGTCGGCCGTGGCGTCGCTCAGCACGTCGGGCGTATTGCCGACGGAGATGCCGAGGCGGGTGGCCTCCGCGATGTCGATGTTGTTGTAGCCCACCGCAAACTGTGAAATGATATCGAGGCGCCGGCATTCGTTCAGGAAATGCGCGTCGAGATTATCGGCCAGCATGCTCAGCAGGGCATGGTTTTGTTTGGCGGCATCGATCAGTTCGGACTGCGTCATAGGGCGGTCGTGGGGCCAGACAGTGACGTGGAAACCGGCGTTGCGCAGGAGTTCGATGCCGTTTTCGGGGATGTCGCGGGAGATGAAGACGCGGGTGTTCTGCATAAATGCTGATCTGTGGTGGGGCGAATTTAGAAACAGTAGCGCCGTTGACGACGAATTTTGAACTGCTCCAAAAATAAAATTTTACCATAACTGTTGCCGCCATCACACTTCAAATCCAACCTGCGCGCCTATGGACGCCACACCAACTTTTTATACCTTTGCGAGGCGGGTGGCTTTGATTCCGGAACATTTTTCGTACGTTGGATTTCCTTTGTACCCTGCCAACATTCCAATTATGCTGAAATTCGCAAATGGCTTTAACTGGTTCTGCATAGGTCTTCTGACGCTATTTGTGCTGGTGCTGTTGTTTGAGCCTAACAGAGGCGGAGGCGATGCAGCCACCAAAGGTATTGGCAGCGGCCTGCTTGCCGCGGCAATCATTGCAATAGTAATTTTGCTGGGCCTCAACTTATCGCCCTGGGCATGGACCAGGTATGTGCCGCCCGGATTGGCGCTATTGGCAATTTTATTTTTTTTTGCTGCATCCGGTATCAACATACTGAGCAGCCATAAAAGAGAAA
>CALEYM010000158.1 GCA_937926185.1 uncultured Bacteroidota bacterium
CTCGACGTAGGCGCCGGCAGCGGGATGCTGGCGCTGTTTGCCGCCCGGCAGGGGGCGGAAGTCACGGCGCTCGACATCAATCCCCTGGCCGTGAAAACCGTGCGGAAAAATGCGGCTGCCAACGGGCTGACCCTGCAAGTCCTTCAAAGCGATCTGCTCGATCAACTGCCTGCCCTACCTTTCGATTACCTGTTGATTAATCCACCGTTCTATCCGCATATCCCTGCAAACGACGCCGAGCGCGCCTTTTTCGCCGGTGAAAACCTGGAGTATTTTGAAAAATTATTTCGACAGATGCCGGCCTACCTGCACGGGCAAAGCCGGGTGTGGATGATCTTGTCGGAAGATTGCGATATGGAAAAAATTCAAGGGATCGCCCGGCTTTTTCACTTCGGCTTTTTACCCGTTTTTGAGCGGAAAAAATGGGGAGAGCGGTTGATTGTTTTTGAGATACAGCAGCAATGAAAATTGCCTGAAAATAAGGCGATAAGCAGATGCGGTAAGTAATCTCACTACCGCGTACTCCTTCGCAACACCAGCAGATACCCCACCCCGAACAACGCCAGGGTCACGCCCAGGCTTACCCAAATTTCGGGGCCCCAAATCGCGGTTTTGTCTTTGTGAAATTGTTCGTTGATGCGGGTCGTGGCGGAATAGGGAAATATCCAGGCAAATTTCCATCCGGCCAGGATGGCGCCGGCAATGGTGAGCGCCAAACCCGTGCCTACGGGCCGGATGAAGTCGCGCCACAGGAAACTCAGCAAAAACTGAATGGAGAACACGCCGAGGATAGCCAGGAAAAACTTGAAAAAAAGCCTCCCGATCAGGTCGTATGAATGGTAATCCTGAAATCCGATCTCCGGTTTCAGAACGGCCAGCAGGTTGCCTTCGAAAAAAACCAAACCGCACAGCAACACGGAAAAGAGCAGGATCAGCAGGAATGCGAAAGCCCATTTGGCCACATAAATGGTCAGGCGCGGGTAGGGCAGCGTGAACACATTTTTCCAGGCATTGGCCACGTGTTCGATCTGATTGGTGGAAAAGGCCACTACCATGGCGTACATGGGCAGGATCAGGACGCTGTACAACCCGAACAGGTTTTGCGCCAGCAACACCCAGGGGTTCATGCCGGTTTTGGCAAAATCCTCGGCTTTGAAATAGGCCAATGCGAAATACAAACCGGCAATGAACACCGGCAACCAGATGGTGGTGGCGAGGGCCAGGGTACGGCGCGATTTCAGGAATTCGCTGCGCAGGGCAAGCCAGAAATGGGTCATGGCGTCGGCGGGGGTGTTTGAATGATGTCGAAATACAATTGTTCCAGGTCTTTGCGGGCCCATTCAAGCGCGTACACCGCCAGCCCTTGCCCTACCAGGCGGGCATTGAGGCGGGCTGCTTCTTCCCGGCTGACGCCGCCGAGGCTGGGCAAGCCGTTTTTCCAGCCGACTTGCGGGTAGTCGGCCTGCAGCAGGTCGAAGCAACGCCGGTTGTCGTTGGTGTCGAGGCACAGTTCCTCGCGGGCGCTGTCGCGCAGGCTTTCAATAGGGCCCTGAAATAACAAGCTGCCCTGGTGAATGATACCGAGATCAGTCACGATCTTTTCCACCTCGCTCAGCAGATGGCTGGAGAGGAACACCGTAACCCCCTGGCGCGACAGACCGGTGAGCAGTTCGCGAATTTCCCGGATACCGTTCGGATCGAGCCCGTTGGTGGGTTCGTCGAGAATAAGCAGGTCGGGCGCTCCCAGCAGCGCCAGGCCAATACCCAGTCGCTGGCGCATACCCTGCGAGTAGGCGACCACTTTTTTGTGGCGCGCTTCGTACAGGCCCACCTGCCGGAGGATATCCTGTGTGCGTTGGCGGGGCAGGCGCAGCAACAGCGCCCGGTTGAGCAGGTTTTCCTGACCGGTCAGATGCTGGTACAACGCAGGCTCCTCCACCAGCGCGCCGGTGCGGGCCAGTATGCCGAGGCGGCGCCGGCGGATACTGTTACCAAAAAGGCATACCTGCCCGCCGAAGTCCGGCAGCAGCGACAGCAAAACCTTGATCGTAGTCGTTTTGCCGGCGCCATTCTGGCCGATAAACCCGTACACCGCTCCCGGTTTTACCCGAAGGGAAATGCCGTGCAGAATAGGCTGGCTGCCGTAGGAAAAAGTCAGATTCTCCGTTTCAATCAGGAAGTCGCTCATGGTTCAATTTCACTGGGCAACATGGTGGAAATAAAAAACATACCGTCGGTCATTTTGGGCCAGTCGGCGTACCAGTTGGTATATCCGTACAGGCGCGCCTGAAAAGGGTTTTCGAAAGGGATGGCCGCAAGGTCTTTTTTCCGAAGATACGCGTACGGGGCCGCTGCCTGCCCCAGCAGGTATTCCAGCGATTTATTACTGACCGGGGGCGCTTTTTTCACGCCGCCCTGAAGGCTGTTGAACGAGCCATCGCGCGAGGTAAACGACAGCGTATAGTACCGGTCGCCGTAGCGTTTTTTCAAAAAATCGCCCATCGGGATCATGCCGTCCGGGTATTTCAACAGTTCCCGGCGATAGCCCAGGTGTGTGTTGGCGGCCCAGAGAATGATCTTTTGCCCGGGAAACAATTGTTCCTTGATCCAGATGACGTTTTCAGCCATCACGCTGTCGCGGATATTGGCAATGGCGGGGTCGGGGTTATTCCAGTTTACTTTCCAAGTAAAATAAAAGAAATCTTTCAATTCCATGAAACCCCGGGCCAGCATACTGTCGCGGGCGTTGCGCAGGGCAAAGCGGCGGATTTTGCCGGCGAGGGTGTCCATTTCAGTGAAAAACTGTTGCTGCAACAGCGAATCGCCGCGGATTTGCCCCTTCCTGCCGCGCGCCGTCATGGCCCGCCAAACCAATGTATACCGGGCCGTATCGAAGCCGGGCTCGTAACGCCTGAAAAATTGTACGATGGAATCGCGCCGCCGCGCCGCATCCAGGTTTCCGGAGAACTGACAATCGAAACCCACAAACGGCAGTACAAAAGGCGACGGCGTTTGGCCGGCATAGCGGCGGAGCGCGCCCACCTGCCGGCTGTGGCTCCATATTTTAAACATGGCCAGCCGGAAAGCAGAATCGACAGGTACGCCGTTTTCCAGGGCCTGCAGGGCCAGCACGCCGTCGAGCATGCCGCTTTCAAAAGCCAGCACCCGGAACCCCATTTCCTGTTGTAAAAAACGGATCAAACGGCTTTTGGCCAGAAAAGTCGAGCCGTCGCCGTGCGATTGCTCGCCAAGGCCGATGATCTCCACGTCTTTCCATTCCGCTTTTAAAAACTGAAGATCGGTGTAGTCCGCGTCGGCAGGTTCGATGGAACGCACCGGAACGGCGGACGATTTCAGCCAGGCCAGTTTTTCCGCCTCACGCGCGGGCGGCGTCTGACAACTGACCGCCCATAGGAAGATCGCCGCCAGCCAACACATCGGGTACTTAGGGAAGGGCAACATAGTTGAAAATAAGCAACTGGCGTTCCGGATACCGGCAATTCCGCGTAGCCTGAAATGCGCGGACGAACATGGGAAGAACCGGGAATACCGGTCGGAAAAATTGGATAAAGAATGGCTGGAACTACATAAAACGTAGAAAATGGCGGAAGATATGCCGCCAAGGTTCGCACTGGTTTTCCTGGTATAAAGATAATTGCCAAAGTATAACAACTTTAATTTATTTATTGGTGCTACCATTGGTCTCCGTCGCGGGGGTTGTTAGCGATGACGCCAACAACGGCACGAAAACCCCTTAAAACGACCTCATTTTTTTACCGCCACCCACCCCGCACCCGCCACCGCATACGCCGCCGCGGCCAGCACCATCACCCATCCAAACCCCCACTCCAGGGCGATTATCGTCGCCAGGGCGGTGCTGATGACCGAAAAATACCCGTTGATACCCCATGCCCAGGGAATAGAGCCGCGCGGTTGGCCACTGAGAAAACGGATACCGGAAGGGAAAGGAATGCCCATCAGAAAACCCAGGGGCGCAACGACAGCCAACAACACGAGGTATTTCACCCCGCCCGAAGCGCCGGCGGCAAATGGTAAAACAAGCGGAAGCAGAAAGGCATACAGTAACAACACAGACGCCACTGCGAGCGGTGCGTACAACAATGGCTTTCCATTAAACCGGAAGCGATCCGAAAAATAACTCCCCGCACCCGAGGCAAACAAAAGGCCGCTGATCACGATGGCCGCCGAAAACACCGGATTGCCCAGAAAAAGCAGGAATTGCTGGATCAAAACCACCTCCACGAACATGTAACCGATCCCGATCCCGCTGAAATACAGGAGCATCCAGCGCCGGTTGCCCGCCGCAAACCGGAAACGCAACAAAGGCAGGATGATCAGTACCAGGGCAACGGCGGCCAGCACCGCAAAAGTGACCAGCACCAGCAGGTACCCGATCTCCAGAAACGGGATGGATTGCCCCCCGAAGCTATCAGACAAACGGGACAGGCTTTTCAAACGGAGAAACTGCGAAAAATAGGGTTGCTGATCGGTCGCCGGCCGGATGTTGAAGGAGTATGATTCATACAAGGCGCTTCGCTGCCCGGATACCAAGGTATCGATGGAAGCGTAGAAAGTGCTGTCCTGCAACTGGTTGAACTGATCCCGCTCGCCGGCTTGCAGGTCGGGCAACAGAACGGGGTCGAACTGCATGTCCTGGCAGAAGCGGCGTATGCGCTCCAGTTGTTGTGCGCCCAACGGCTGCCTGAGGGCCAGAAAGGTGACGGTTCCCCAACTTTTCACGGCGGCCAGGTGCCGCAGCGGCTGGCGGATACCGTTGCGTTCCAGCATTTCCACCAGCGTGGCCAGCACCTTCAGGGGGGCGCGCAGCGGGTAATCGATCCAGACCGTAACTGCCAGACTGCCGCCGGGCGCCAGATGCTGCCAGGTATCCTGAAAAGCATCGAGCGTCATCGTGTATTGTTCCTGCAGGGCATTCAGGCCCGAGGAGCCGCCGAATTCGCCTACGGCAGGGAGTATAGCCAGATCGAAACGCGTGGTGGCGGCAAGCAGGAAGGTCCGGGCCTCCATTTCAAAGGTACGGACCGCGGGGTGGCGGAACAGGGAGTCGTTTTCGGCGGCGAGTTCATTTTTTAACAGCGCCGCCAGGGCCACATTGCTTTCCACCGCGGCCACTTCCGCGGCCCCCTGCGCCAGGGCATGCGCCACGTCTTCGCCAGTTCCTGCATTCAGCACCAATACCCGCGAGGGTTTGTCGGCCCGGTACGGCAGGGCGCGCGTCGAATAATCGAGCACCAACGGCGCGCCGGTGTCCGGAAGGGGTAGCAGAACGCCTAGCCAGTCGCCGTTGTGGAACAATACTTTCCGTACGGGTACGGTTTGTTGATAATTCAGGCTCAGACCGGGCGCATACCGCAGCACCGGCGAGGAAACCAGTTGCAATAAACCGTAGGGCGTGTTTTTTTCAAACTCCACTTTGGCCTCCGGCAGCAACATGGTTTTACTGATGGTTTTGTATTGCGAAGGTTTTAAATCCGGCGGATGAAAAATTGTATATGCCACGGCGCCCGCGGCAACTGCAAAAAGACCCGCCCATAACAGTTTGCGTGGTACGCCAAACGTTTTTCCACCCACCTGCTCCGGACGAAACACCAGCAAAAAAGCCGCCACCGGCGCCGTGGCCACCGCCGCCGGCAATTCCTCCGGAAAAAAACGCCACATCAACCACAAAACGGGTATGCCGCCCAGGCCGGAGCCGATCAGGTTGGCGAAATACACGGCGCCGATCTTGCCGGAAAATCGGACGAACGTCATACCGATGGCCAGGGCGCCGAGAAAAAAGGGCAGGAAAAACAACAGGCAGGTCGCGATCAGGCGCCACACGTGTCCGGGGTCGTTGAACAACAGATAAGAATCGAACCGGATCGCCTCCAGGTTCGACCACCCCGTAACCATCGCCATAGTCACAGCGGTCAGTAGCAGCAAACCGGGAAAAACAAACGCGAATCCTCGTACCAGCCGTTCTTCAAAAAGGCTCAGGAAAGTCCCTGCCACGCCGAAGCCCAGCAGCGCCACCGAAATGACCATGTAGGCAAAATGGTACCATTGCTGGCAGGAAAATACCTGTATCAGTGCCAGCTGAAAAGCGATAACAGCGGCGGAAAGTATCCCTGTGGCCCAATAAACACCGGGAGGGACGAAAACCGGGGAAGATTGTTTCGTCATGTTTATAAAATCGGCTCATCCTCTTGTAAACGGCACAAAACGCACCGGAAACAGGTTTTTTGTTTTGGCTTTGCCGTCCTTCTTTTCCACCAGCATCAGCTGTTGCACCATAAAAGGAGAGCCTATGGGAATCACCATGCGTCCGCCCTCTTTCAATTGTTCCAACAGGGGAGGCGGAACAAATTCCGCGGCTGCTGTAACGACAATGGCATCGAAAGGCCCTTTTCCCGGCCATCCGTAGTAGCCGTCGGCATTTTTGGTTTCTATGTTTTTATAGCCCATTTTCCGCAAGCGGGCGCGGGCCGCCGTGTCCAGTTGCGTCACAATTTCGATGCTGTACACCTTGTCCACGATCTCCGCCAGCACGGCAGCCTGGTAGCCCGAGCCCGTGCCGATCTCCAATACCCGGAAATCAGGTTTGGGCCGGATCACTTCGGTCATATAGGCCACGATATAGGGTTGGGAGATCGTTTGCCCGTAGCCAATGGGCAGGGAGCCGTCGGTGTAGGCACGGCTTCTGTATTCTTCCGGCACGAACAGGTGACGGGGCACCTTTTGCAGGGCCTTCAGCACAGCGGTATCTTTAATACCCCGGTTCTCGATCTGGTCTTTGACCATCCGGTTCCGTTGTTTTTCCTGAACGGTTTGGGCAGGACTGCATACCCAAAACCCCATAAGCAGGCAGGAAGTGGCGATAACACCGGTTAATGATTTCATACCTCGTGATTTTCAGGCAAGGTAGGGGTAACAGGCAGGACAGGACAATGACGTAACTCACCCCTCGGGCTATCCAAAACTCACGTTAAATTATTAAATTAATATGGGAAATAGTATTTCGATTTTGTCGCGGTTTTAGGCTTTCCAAGTTTTAAAAACTTGGAAAGCCTGCATGATAACGAATAATATTTTTCCGACTTTCAACAGTTATCCAGAGTGCTGATTTTTGCACAACCCCTAACAAGGATTACCGCACCAGCGTCACGTTCCCGCTCAGCATCATC
>CALEYM010000159.1 GCA_937926185.1 uncultured Bacteroidota bacterium
CGGGATCAGAAGTAATTCTTTCTGTCAGGTAAATCATATTGACGTTGTTTGTATTTTGCAAATATAACAACATTAAGCCTTACTTATACGACCGCTGCGTCACCTGTATCTCCTCATATTCCAGTTTTTCCTTGTGCAGTTCCGGTCTTGCGTCATCCCCGCGCCATTCCCAAGCGGCTACGTACATAAAGTTTTTGTCGTCGCGCAGGGCTTCGCCGTCGCCGGTCTGGAATTCTTCGCGGAAGTGGCCGCCGCAGCTTTCTTCGCGGTGCAGGGCGTCTTCGCACATCAGTTCGCCGAGTTCGAGGAAGTCGGCTACGCGCCAGGCTTTTTCGAGTTCGGGGTTGTACTCGTCGCGGCGGCCGGGCACGAACACGTCGCGCCAGAATTCGTGGCGCAGTTCGCGGATCTCGCCGATAGCCTCGTTGAGGCCGCGGGCGTTGCGGGCCATGCCGCATTTGTCCCACATGATCTTGCCCAGGCGGCGGTGGAAGCTTTCCACGCTTTGACTGCCCTGTACGCCCATGAGGTGGTGGATGCGGTCGAGCACGTCTTTTTCGGCTTTATCGAACTCCGGCGAGTTGGTTGGGATGGCGCCGGTGCGGATTTCCTGGCTGAGGTACGAGCCGATGGTGTAAGGCAGCACGAAATAGCCGTCGGCTAAGCCCTGCATGAGGGCCGAGGCGCCGAGGCGGTTGGCGCCGTGGTCGCTGAAATTGGCTTCGCCGGCGGCGTACAGGCCGGGAATGGTGGTCATCAGTTCGTAGTCGACCCACAGGCCGCCCATGGTGTAGTGCACGGCCGGGTAAATGCGCATGGGCACCTGGTAGGGGTTGTCGCCGGTGATCTTTTCGTACATCTCGAAGAGGTTGCCGTATTTCTCCGACACGGCTTTTTGGCCGAGGCGTTTGATGGCGTCGGCAAAGTCGAGGTACACGGCCAGCCCGGTGGCGCCCACGCCTTTGCCGGCGTCGCACTCGGTTTTGGCGGCACGGCTGGCGATGTCGCGCGGCACGAGGTTGCCGAAGGCCGGGTAGCGGCGTTCGAGGTAGTAGTCGCGGTCGGCTTCCGGGATTTGGGAGGGGTGTTTTTTAGTGTCGGCGGTGCTTTTGGGCACCCAGCAGCGGCCGTCGTTGCGCAACGATTCCGACATGAGGGTGAGTTTCGACTGGTATTCGCCCGAAACCGGGATGCAGGTCGGATGTATTTGTGTGTAGCAGGGATTAGCGAAGAATGCCCCGCGGCGGTGGGCGCGCCAGGCGGCGGTGGTGTTGCTCATCATGGCGTTGGTGCTCAGGTAGAACACGTTGCCGTAGCCGCCGGTGCCGAGTACCACGGCGTGGGCGCTGTGGCGCTCCAGCGCGCCCGTGAGCAGGTTGCGGGCGATGATGCCGCGGCATTTGCCGTCTACCAGCACCACGTCGAGCATTTCGTGGCGGTTGTACAGTTTGACGGTACCCAGCGCCACCTGACGGCTCAGGGCCTGGTAGGCGCCAATCAGCAGCTGCTGGCCGGTTTGGCCGCGGGCGTAGAAGGTGCGCGATACCTGCGTGCCGCCGAAAGATCGGTTGTCGAGCAGGCCGCCGTATTCGCGGGCAAAGGGTACGCCCTGCGCCACGCATTGGTCGATAATGGAGGCGGAGACTTCGGCCAGGCGGTGCACGTTAGCTTCGCGGGCGCGGTAGTCGCCGCCTTTGATGGTATCGTAGAACAGCCGGTACACCGAGTCGCCGTCGTTGCGGTAGTTTTTGGCGGCGTTGATGCCGCCCTGGGCCGCGATGGAGTGCGCCCGGCGCGGGCTGTCGTGAAAAGTAAATACCTTGACGTTGTAGCCCAACTCGCCCAGCGATGCCGCCGCCGAGGCGCCGGCCAAACCGGAACCGACGATGATCACGTCGATGCGGCGTTTGTTGTTAGGCGCCACGAGCGGGACGTGGCCTTTGTAGGACTCCCATTTTTCCGACATAGTGCCGGATGGCGTTTTCGAATCGAGTTGAACGGCCATATTAAATTCAGATATAGATGTTGTTTTATTTTTCACCGTAAAATGTCCAAAGTTTTCCTGTATACCGGTTCAACCGTTTGAATAAGCTGTCGTTCCGGATTTCAATGGTGTAAGTGTAAGGTTCCGCCGGTGAGCCTGTGTAAACGTGTTCGTAATATCCATTACTATCCAAAATAACAGTGATTGAGTCGTCTTTTGCAAAAATTTGTCCGTTTTCCTCATACACTTCAATGGTTTTGGTGTAGGAAGTAGGCTTTGGCGGGTTGGTTTGTGGATACGCCGTGTAAACGGTTTCCCTGCCGACGTACTTGCCAACAAGTGGGTTTGAATGCGGCTTACCGGGCTGTTGATCCTGCTTTTCACAGGCACTAACAAAAAACAAGGTCAGAACGGCAAAAACTGGAGGTACAAATTTCATAAGGCAATATTTTAAGAGATGAACAAATCATTCTCTCAGGACGTACATCCAAACAGGTATCAAAGCAAACAAAGCCGGTACAACAATCGCGTACGCCATGCCCAGTGTTTTGATCAGCGGGGTGTATTTGCGGTGGTTCAGGCCGAGGGTCTGAAACGCCGACCAGAAGCCGTGCCAGAGATGATAGCCCACCACGGCCATAGAGATAACGTAGAACAACACGAATCCGCTGTTTTGGTACGACTCTGCCACCAGGGCATACAGGTCTTTAACCGGGTGCGGATAGGCGTCGTACTCCACGTACGCGAGGCTTCCCCAGTGCATCTGGAACCAAAACTGGTACATGTGCAGGGCCAGGAAAACAAAAATGATGATCCCGATCCAGGCCATATTGCGGGAGGCGCGTTCGCCGGGGCGCGTGTGGTTCACCGCGTAACGCTGCCCGCCCCGGGCCGTCTGGTTGTTGCGCCAAATCAGGATGCCCTGAACGGCGTGCAGCAGAATGGAAGCGTACAATACGTATGAAACAGTCTTGATCAGGGGGTTATGCGTCATAAAATAGGCGTAAATATTGAACGCCTCGCCGCCGTCGTCCCGAAGCAATTGCAGGTTGCCGATCAAATGTACAAGCAGAAACAGGATCAGAAATATCCCCGTCAGTGCCATGATAAACTTTTGGCCAATGGACGAGGTGAGAAATCTGGAAAACCAACCCATTTTTAAGTGATGAGTTATGAGTGATGAGTTATTTCGTTTTGCGTGGCTGGAAGCCGGCGCAAAGAAAATAAAAAAAAATTGCTTTGCCGGCGGGTTGGCCCGTTTTACCCGACAAAACTACGGCAGGGAACAGCAGTGCAGAATTTTCGTTTGGGAAACGGGCGGAGAATCATCTTATTTAGAAAGGGTCAAAATTGTATGGATAAATAACAACCTTCGAACGGCAGGCGCCGGCTACAAACGCGATTAAATCCGCAATTCGATCTACTGCAACCTCCCCCTCGCCCTCCCGCGTCTATTGCCCCTGTTCACTCAATTAAAACTCTTCCGACATGCGTTTCCAAACAATGATCACAACCGGCTGGGCGCTTTTCCTGGCCGCGACCCTTTCTGCCCAGAACCAATCGCCTCTTCCCCACACCGTACAACAACAACTGAACAAAACCGCGCCGGAACTCCTGGCCCGGCTGAACAAAGTTTTCCAAACCCATGCAGCCCGCGGTGGCGTGGAAGACCGGGGCGGCATGTTCCGGCTCGATTCCGCGGTACTTTACACCAATTATACCCCCACCGATTCTTTCCCCATGTCCAAAATCGTTTACACGTATCCTTCCGACATCCTGAACGTACAAACCGAATATGTCAACGACGGCGGCTGGCAACTGAGCAGCCGGACGGCGCTGACCAGCGACGCGCTCGGACGGGTCACGCTCGCCATCGCAGAAGTGTTTGAAAACGGGGTTTGGGTGCCCGATTCCAGGATAGACGCTTTCCCGCATGGCAATTCGCCGACGCTGACCGACTCTTTTTCCGTGTCCACCTGGAACCCCGACCAGCAAAAGTGGGAGATTGCCGTCGCCAACGCTACTTCCTACGACGACCAGGACCGGCCGGTAGCTATTTTTACCCATTTCGAGGACTTCCTTGGCGTGCCGATTTCGATACTGGACGAACTGTCGTACGACGATAACGGCGACAATTTTCTGACCATACAATCCCTCTTCGAACAAGGCGTGTGGACGCCATTTACCCGCATCGAAACGGGATTTGTAAACCACCTGCCCGTCCTGAGCACCAGCTATGTCATTATCGACTCCGTCAGTACGCTGCCGCAAAGTAAAACCGAGACGGAATACACCCCTGAAGGCCAAACCGGTGTGGTACGGGATTATGCCTGGAGCTTCGAAAAATTCGATTGGGAACTGCAACAAACTACCGGCTACCTGTACGACAATGAAGGACGGGTTTGGTCGGAAGTGATCGACGAGCCGGCCGGCGACACCCCAGCCCGGAGCTGGAAACAAAGCGCCTATTTCGACGGCAACGACCTGTTCTTCGAAGCCAATTACGACTGGGATTTTGGCGGCCAGGGTTGGGTATTGCTCGACAAGACATTCTACTACTATTCCAATACCACTTCGAGCGACGACGTGGTGAACGCCGGCCCGCTGCCGCTGTCGCCCAACCCGACCTCGGGATTTGTGCGCCTTCCGGCCTCGAACAATGCCCGCATTACGGTGCTGAGCGCCCGGGGAACAGCCGTGCAACCCGCGAATGTAAGCCTGAACGACGGCCAGATCGACCTGAGCAACCTGCCCGGCGGCGTGTACTACATTTCCGTGCAGGAGGGCAACCGCCGGCAAACGGGGACCGTGGTGAAACAATAATGCCGGCTCTTGCTTTTTAATCAATCCGCATTTATCTTTGTGGATAATCTTTTACGCACAGACGAGGATGTCTCATAAGTAATTGGTCATTAAAAATTGAACATTGGTCATTGAACATTTCAATTTTTTAAATTTTAAATTTAGAAATTT
>CALEYM010000160.1 GCA_937926185.1 uncultured Bacteroidota bacterium
GTTTAGAGGGTTTAGAGGGTTTAGAGGGTTTAGAGGGTTTAGAGGGTTTATGAGGTTTAGAGGGTTTATGAGGTTTAGAAGACAAAATAACGGTATAAAACAATGCAATACGTTTAAGGGGCATTTTTGTTTTGTTAAGTAGCGGCCAAACCCAAAGTTTCTCTGAGTTGACGGAAGTAAGCCGGCGCATATTGCAGACGGCTGCCGTACCAGGAAAACATTTCTCCGTCGACAATCATTATCCGGGCGGCCGGACATACTTCACGAACCGGTCCAAAATGTTTTTCGGCAAAGGGGAATGGTTCTGACGACAAAAAGATCGCCTCCGGTTGCCTGGCGGCCAGTTCTTCGAGGGAAATCTCCGGGTACCGGCCCTTCTGGCCGAAAACGTTATGAAAACCGGCAGCCCTGAGCATTCCATCGATAAAAGTATCGCTGCCCGCTACCATATAAGGTTTGCGCCAGATCAGGTAGGCGACTTTTAAAGGAGTAATCCCGGCAAACGGCATTTGAAGGGCGTCAAACCCTCGCCCGATCTTATCGGCCAGGTCCTTGGCCGCCTCTGGTTTCCCGGTCAACTCCCCTACCCTACCGATCATGTCCAGGGCATCTTGCAGATTGTATATATCACTCATCCATACCGGGTATCGCGCGGCCAGGGCTTCGATCTGGGCCCGTTCATTCTCCTCTTTATTGCCGATGATCAGATCGGGCGCCAGGGCAGCCACTTTTTCCAGGCTGACCGTTTTGGTGCCGCCCACCCGTTTTTTTTGCTGAAACCAGGCGGCAGGATGTATACAAAACTTGGTGATGCCCACCACCTCATCTTCCAGCCCCAGGTCGGCGAGCAGTTCCGTTTGGGAGGGCACTAAGGAAATGATCCGCCGGGGCGGCCAGGAGTTAAGGGCGATAGTACGGTCCATTTGATCGGTGAAAATCCTCATAGATTATGTGCCCCCCGCTGCCGGATCGCTTCGTACAACACAATACCCGCGGCCACGCTCACATTGTACGAGTCGAAATCGGTCAGTTGCGGGATTTTGGCTGCCTGGTCGGCCATTTTGATCAGTTTGGGGGTCAGCCCCTCTCCTTCCGGCCCCATCAGAATGGCGGTCGGTTGGCGGAAATCGACCTCGTATACGGGAACAGCCTGCGTGGCAAGGGCGGTGGCAATCACCTGCACGTCGGATTGTTGCAGCCATTCTACCGCGGAATACATGCTGCGCACCCGGCAAAGACGAATACGGGCCAGGGCGCCGGCCGAGGCCTTCATAGCATCCTCGCTGGCCGGCGCCGAACCGGATTGCGGTATCACCACGGCGTGAACGCCGGCACATTCGGCCGAGCGGCAGATGGCGCCGAAGTTCCGGACGTCGGTAATGCCGTCAAGCAACAACAGCAAGGGGACTTCGCCTTTGGCCAACACTTCGGGCAACACCCGCTCCAGGTCGTGAAATTCCACCAAAGCCAACCAGGCGGCCACGCCCTGATGGTTGCCGCGCACGAGTTTGTTCAGCTTTTCTATTGGCACCACTTGCAGCGGTATATCGCGCGAACGGGTCAGCTGCCGTATCTCTTTTTCCAGTTCGCCGCGCAAACCCTGCTGAAAAAACACTTTTTCCACCGGCTTGCCGGCTTTTATGGCTTCCACCACGGGGTGATGGCCGTAGATCAGGTTGGACATGTCGTGCAAGGGGAATGTCTTTTCACCCGCCGTGAAAAGACATTTACAATTTAAAAAAATGCGAAAGTAGGGAAAATTTTCTCTGACCGCTTGACAATTCAGAAACTCAACTTAACTTTGCGTCACAAAGTACTTTTAAAATGGACGATACCAAACAACAACTGGAACATTTGGCCGAGATGCGGGCGCTGATGGAGCGCAGCAGCCGTTTTTTGAGTCTGAGCGGCTTATCGGGCGTTTGGGCCGGGCTGTGCGCCCTGGCCGGGGCGGCCGCGGTGTATGCGTATCTGGAGCTGCTGCCCCTGTCGCGCAGCGCCCTGTATTATGAAATAGCGACGCGAACCCAGAGATGGGGCATGAATTACAAAAGCGTATTTGTGCTGATCGCGCTTATGGTGTTAGCAACGGCGCTTGCGGGCGGTATCTTTTTTACCACCCGCAAGGCCCGCCGGCAGGGGCTGAAAATATGGAATGCCACTTCCCGCCGCCTGTTGTGGGCCGTTGCCGTTCCGCTGGTTGCCGGCGGCATATTCGGGCTGGCCCTCCTGTACTGGGATCTGCCGGGCCTGGTACCGCCCGCCACCCTCGTCTTTTATGGGCTTGCCCTGGTAAACGGCAGTAAATACACCCTGCGCGACGTGGAATTTCTCGGATTGTCGGAAATTGCCCTCGGCTCCATCGGATTGTTTTATCCCGGCACAGGACTGGAACTTTGGGCCATCGGCTTCGGTGTGCTGCATATATGCTACGGCGCCTGGATGTATTGGAAATATGAACGGTAAATCAATTGCGGATTGCGGATTGCGGATTAACAAAGCCCTTGGTATAGTTTGCAGGCCAATGAGAGGAAAATGCCGAACCTTGGTTAATCCAAAATCCAAAATCCAAAATCCGCAATCCGAAATATGAAAAATATCAT
>CALEYM010000161.1 GCA_937926185.1 uncultured Bacteroidota bacterium
CCTCATAAACCCTCATAAACCCTCATAAACCCTCATAAACCCTCATAAACCCCCTCTCTCAATCCTTCACCCTTGCAAACGCCAGTGTTTTCAGCATCCAGTTGGGCAGGGGTTTGGCGGGTTGGGAGCGGCGGTCGAGGCGGAGATACCAGTTCAATTTTTTAAGGATGGGCATTTTGTGCGTTTCCACGAATTCGATAAGGGCGCCGTCGGGGTCTTCGATGTAGGCGAAATGGCCCGCGGCTTCGCCCATGTCGAAACTGCCGCTGGAGTCGACGGTGAACGGGTGGCCTTTTTTGGCGCAGAATTGTTTGAATTTGGCCATGCCGGTGACATCGAAGCAAAGGTGAATAAAGCCCAGGTCGCCCCAGAAGCGGTTTTCATAAATTTTCCGGGGCGCCCGGTCGAGGGCTTGCACCAGTTCTATCTCCGAGTCGCCGAGCAGGCGGCTGAACGGGCCTTTTCGTTTTTCGCTGTGGCGCAGGAGCACGCGGCGGTAAGACCCAAATCCGCCGTCTGTGCCGTGCCAGTCGGCGAATTGCTCCGTCTGATCGTAGGCTAGCTGGTCGTAACCGAGCACTTCTTTATAAAAATGTATGGAACGCTCCATGTCGCTGACTCCGATGATGCAGCCGTACATGCCGCCTGTTTGGGTTGGTCGGCTCCTGGAAAACCAGTTTTGGCTGCTCACCACTTCAAAGGTGTTGCCCCAGGGGTCCTTTACAAAAAAATGTTCCTGCCCGTCGGGCCGCAATGCCGGGTTGCTCTGGATATTCACGCCGCGTTTGCGCAGGTCGTGAAAACAGGCCTGCACGTCCTTACATTTTATCTTGGCTGCAAAAATGCCCAAATCGCCCAGTTGTGGCGTGAAAGCCGGGGGCAAAGGAGTGCGTTGGGTGTATTGCCAGATTTCCATACCGCCGCCGCCCTGCAGGTTGAGGGCCAGGATGGCATGCCGTTCCTGGGGTTGACCGCCCGTGTAAGGCAGCATCAGCGCCGCCGTGGCGGCCTCTTCGAAGACCGGCACATCCATGCCAAAGTAGCGGCGATACCAGCGAAAGGCTATTTGCACGTCGGAAACGCCGATGCCGATTTGTTGAATACCGGAGATGAACATGAGTGGAGGGAAAATTAGCGGGCACAAAGGTAAAGAAAAACTGTTCTAATGCCCTATTGCCATATACGCCAACCCTATTTCCGTCGTTATTTGCCCCGATTACTCAAAGCAAACAGTAAAATGACGTACCGTATTATCCTGCTCTTCGTTTTTGGTATCCTCACTGCCACGACCCAGGCCCAGCCTTCCCGGAAGATCAAACTTAACCCCGTCACGCTCGGTTTCGACCTGCCCCAGTCGTACAAGGAACGCACCTTTATCAAGGGCCTGGCCGGCTTTGTCAACAACATCGACCAATTGGTGGGCGCCATGATCCTGATCGAAGACAACAAAACCTCGGTGCTTACCCGTTTTGTGCGGCAGGACAAGCCGCCGCTGGTGTCCACCTCTACCTCCGAAGTGATATACAGCGCCAAGATCGACAACAAGTTCAAGTTCAACGGCGCCTATTGCATCGCCTCCACTAAGGTGGAAAAAGACAATATTTACGAACTCATTATCAAGGATGTGGCAGTGGCTTTCCTGCCGGAAGACTATATTCCCTATCTCGAGATTTGCAAATCGTCCGGCAACGTACCCGCCGAAACCAAAAAGAAAACCTATTACATTCGTTCGGCCAAACTGACCACCATCTACACCCGCGCCTACCAGAAAGCCGGTGCTTCCAGCGAGATCAGCGGCATGGCATTCAGCGCCGGCGGCGAGGTGTACAGCAGTACCGATCAGTTCAAAGTGGATTACGTGGTGTCGGTAGACATCGTTGCTTTGGAAAAACTGCTCTCGCTCCAAAATTGCAACCAACTCGTGAGCTCGGAAGAACTGGCGCGCCGCGAAAAAGCCGAACGCGCCCGCCTCGAAGCGGCCCGCGCCGAGGAGGAACGCAAAAGCAAAGAAAACGAACTGCGCGAAGCCAAGGCCCAGGTGGAAGACCTGAAACGGATACTAACGCACAACATCGAACGCTCCGAAAACCTGCAACAACAACTCCGCGAAGCCCAGGAACGCGAAGCCGCTGCCCTCACCCAACTCAACCAGGCCATCAGCCAGGCTGAAGAACTCTCCGCCCGCGCGCAGCGCGACCAGCGCGATATGGAAAACCGCGAAACCGTGATCGTCACGTTCAAAAATAAGGACGGCAAGGCGCTGGAGATCAAAAGCCTGGAAGAACTCAGTCCGGAAAAATTGCAGGAACTGGGTTTTGACGTCGAAGTAATGAAGGAGAAAAGGATGTAAACGGATTTGTCTCTTTTCCCCACTCCGAACTTGTCATCCCGGAGGGAACCGTCCGATCTACGAAGGCCTTTCACGCGGGTTTCTCCTCGTAGATCGGACGGTTCCCTCCGGGATGACAAGTTCGGAGCGGGGAAAAGAGGGATAGGGGCGGTTCGCGGGTTATGCACGGCCAAATCTCGGCGGTACCGAAGCATTAATCACTCAATCACCAATCACTCAATCACCAACTTCCCGGTCCATTCCCGTGTCCCGTCGCTCATCCTGACGATATAAAGTCCGGCGGGTAAACCGGCAATATCGAGCCGTTCGGAAAAAGCGCCCGCAGTGGCGCCAATACCTTCCCGTTGCAGCACCGGGCGACCGCCCAGGTCGAATACCCGGATATCCAGTTCCGCATCTGCTTCGAGTTCGACGGCGCATTGCACAAATTCGCGGGCGGGCGAGGGAGAAAGCGCCAGTTTTTGCGGTTCATTTGCGGGAGCGTTATCGGTTAGCGTGCCAAGGTCTGCATTGCTACCGCGGTCTTCGCTGTCGCCACCGGTACCCACGGTATTTTCATCTTCTGTCAGGCTGTTCACCGCCTGGGCACAGATGGAGAACGTGCCGGTGGTGCCGCCGTAACCCCATACACGGATGTACCACCAGGTGCCGGGAGGGCTGGTCAGGGTGACGTCGGGCATTTCGTCGCCGTTGCTTGGGTTCCAGTCGAAACAGTAGTTCGGAACGCCCGGCGACAAGCTGTTGCAGCTGCCGAAGTACAGGGCGATGACCGCGTCGGTCATGGTGCCCGGGAAGGTGGAGACCATTACTTTGCCGGTCGAGGGCGTTTGTACGCGGTACCACACGTCGCGCATGTTGGTGTTGTTACATTCCGTGGGCAGGTTCGGATAGAGGGACGTGGTGGCGCCGATATTGGTGCCGGCCACGGGGTTGCAGCCGCTGCCGGCGCTCAGCGTGACGGCGTTGCAGTGTTCGTCGTTGACGGGCGTGCTGATGCCCGCGCCGGAAGTGGTGAAGTATTGGCTGGCCGACCAGGGCGTCCAGGCGCCGTTGCAGAATACGCTGGATTGGAATTCGTACATGGTGCTGGCGCTGAGGCCCGACAGATTATAGTAACTGGCGCTGCCGCCCGGCAGATCGAGCCAAGTGATGGTGCCCGATTTGCGGTAACGCCAGTCGAACCCGCTTGCCCCGGTGTAGTTGCAGTGTATCCGGGCTGTGTAGGCCGTGATATTGCTGGCGTACATTTGACTTGGAGCGGGCGGCTGGCAGGTGAAAGTATTGCACTGCACGGTCAGCACGTAGTTGCTCGCCGAATAGTTCCAGCCGTCGATGACGATGCGGTAGGTACCCGCGGCTAAGTAACCGACGTTGATGTATTCGCTGTTGTTGCCGCTGTTGCCGCTATAGGCCACGATGGCATTGGCATTGCAGCCCGACAGAACGATCAGGTCGAGATCCTGGTTGTAGGCAAGACCGGTAAGGCTGAGCGTAAGCGGGCCGGGTTGCGTCAGGGTGAGCTGGTAAAACACTTCGGGGCCGTACATTTGGGTAAAGAGTGTGCCGTAACTGTTGTAGTTGTTGGTTCCCGCCGCGTTGGTGCCGGTGTAGGTGTTGCCGCAATAAGCGTTGTACGGGTTGGCGCAGGTGCCGGCGCCGCCACTTTGGCAGGTGAGGAAGTATTTGTCGGCCGACCATGCAGAGGCCGTGCCACTGCACCACACGCGGGCCTGGAAAACATAATGGGTGTTGGACTGGAGATTTGTGATATTCAAGTAGTTGTACGGGGTAGAACTCACCGTCGTCCAGGTGCTGGAATTTACCGGCCGGTATCGATAGCCGTAAGCGCTCACGCCGCCGGCGTTGCATTGCAGCGTAGCCGAAGTGCAGCCGAGGTTCGAAACGGCGAGCTGGCTCAGCGTGGGCGGGGCGCAGTTGTTAAGTACGGAAAAAGAGTAGGTGTACAAGGTCGTGCCGTTGTCGAAATCGAGGATGCGGGCAGTATAAGTGCCCGCGCCAAGCGTACCCAGGACGACGGTGTAATCGATATCCGCGGCAATACCCGGCATCCAGGGCGTGGGCGGATTGTAGTCGAAATCGAGGTATATGTACACGTTGCTACCCGCCCAGGCAATGTACTCGCCCATCAGGTCATAATGTGGCCAAAGCCGGATGTTCATGTCGAGAGAAACCGAATTGCCGGCATAAGCGGGATTCGGCACGTGCGTGACCGAGTTGATCTGCTGCCCCGAAAGCGTGAAAGCGGATACGAGCAGGAACAGGGCGAACAGACAGGAGAAGATGTTTTTCATTTTACATGCATTTTGATCGTGAATGGTGTTGATTTTATGGGTTAGAGGCGGGCATGAAAAAAAGGTACCCCTGGGGGGAGTACCTTTTTGGAAAAAAATTTATAGCCTGAAAAAATACCCGCCTACCTCGCCCAAATCCCCTTTTCCGCCAGCGCATTCCGCAGCGCCGCGGCCTTGTCGCGCAGCGGGTGTTTGGCGTCGCTTGTGATCTTATTGAGCAACTCCTGAAATTCGGAGCGGTACCGCTGGTAATCCGCCAGGTAAAAAAGGCAGAAGCAGTTGCCGGATTTCCTGTTCCTGCCTGTCTGACTCCAGAGAGCAGGTTGTTCGGCATAGATGATTTAAAGACGGGTTTATTATTCGCCTTTGTCAAGCCTTATACCTGGATATGTCCCGTTATCTTTTTCCGCAGGTATTAAGGCAATAACGCCAGTCGTACCAAGATAGATATGATATTTATGGGATAGGGTATATTGCTTATCTTTATTGTATGCTTCCTGGCCGCCCGCGGCTTCCACCATGCTTTGGCGGATCAGGGGAAAACGTTCAATTAGGTTAAAATACTCCTGTACTGTTTTTATATTCGATTTTTGAAGATCAAACATTTTTTGCTCTGCTGCCTTGTCAAGGTATTTCCTCCAACGTAGAAAGAAACCTTCCCAATATTGAGCATTCAAATATGGGTAAGCCTCAGGCGGAAATGGCTGAAATTTGTGCGAAACATATCCTATCGCAATGCTGTCCCGGAGCCCATATTTATCAGCGACATCAAGTATTTGTTCGCGTGTGAGGGCATCGGGTAATGGCTGCAATACAGTTGGAGGTTGAGTTTCGTCTTCTTTAACAGTGCTGCAGGAATTTGTCAAAATTGTTAAGCAAACCAGAATAAAAATTGTTTGTTTCATAATATATCGTTTTTTATCAAAGAGACGGTTTTAGGATTCAAAAAAAGCAATTTCATCTTGAAAATCCTGGTGTTTTTAATTGTAAGGCAGAAAAATCACCATATCCTTCTCTGCATACTCAGTTGACGAGAAGTTGGCAAACATGGTGACAATAGTTACACGAAAGGTTGCTGAACTAAAATTAGTAATTTTCCATTTCTTGGAACCGGAGTAGTTTTCAGCGCCTATTACAAGGTTACTAGCTGATACCAATTCCACACTGCCTTCTATTGTTCCATTTTCCGCCAGCATAGTGTTGAATGTTGCGTCTCCAGTATCACAATTCTTCAATAAGCCGGATACATTTGAAAAAGCATACCAGGGTAGCGGAAGTATACCGATAAAGTCACTCGAGACGTAAGGGCCAGAGGAAATAACATACGTGTTTGTCAATCTGCAGGGCCCTTGCGGGCACTCTCCATTAGCTGGAATGGGGTTGCCGTCAGAACACAAACATTCCCCAGATTCCGACATCAGGCTGCCATCGGGGCATATTGGAGGGGTAAAGCCACCCCCACCGGAGCAGGTAAAACATGGCTCAATTGGAGTATAGCCCCACCAGCCAGGGTCAAAGCCAAAAGACCCGCCTGGGCCCCCGCCAAGTACGAACAAATAGCAATCTACATAATAAGTCGTCCATGAATTGTCTCCCAAATATACGGTGATACTCTCTACGGTGACACAGCAACATCTTGGTAATGTGCTATCATGCTCTCCAGCCGTAAGCGTTAATTTCGCTTGACCATTTTCAATAAATAGTCCGTATAAAGCTTGGCCGTCAAGTCGGGAGTAGACCATGTGACCGGTAAAATTTGATTGGATACTATGTGGTTTGGTTACCGCTGCTGCCGTTTGGCCATACTGACTGGCAAATTCCGGTGTACCGAAGACGTGCAATAGTAATGGAATATAGTAGTTTTCACCAAACTTGGTAATAACCAGGCGGGTTGCTCCATGACGCATTTCAGGAGCAGATAGGCTCACAGCTGGATTAGTTGCCGAATAGGTGTACAGGGTACCTCCAATGAGTGGAATATCGATCAATAAACGGTCGCTTTTGGGGCGCACAACCGTTGCTTCAGTCCAATCAGGCTGAAGTGTTTGCCCCAGGAAAGCGGCGTTGGCATGGTTGTTTTGATACCATGTTTGAACTGCCGCGATTTCAGCCTGCTCGTTGAAGCCCGGCATTTGAAAAGAATACGTAACTGTAGCGTACAGAAATGAGGATAATATCAAAAAGAGGTGTTTCATGCGTCTGAGTCATTTTAAATTTAAGTTAATTGGATACGAAACTCTAAATATGAGTTCCTCTAAAATATTCAAAACTCCGGCTGGAAAGGCTTTTTGTAATAATAGATTTGGCGCGCTTTGTCAAATGCAATTTCTGACACACAAAAGTGCAGGGCTTTTTTGAAAAACGTACCGACAGTTGAACAGACTTTCAGGAGGTGATTTTGAGTGTTTTTTTTGCCTTATTAGTTTATAATCAACATGTTGTATTATAAAAAAACGTTTTTTTTAGCACCTAATTTGGCGCTGGCGAAGAGGTGTCATCAGCCGAAGTATGATGCTGGTGACACCTCGGAGCAGTGAGGAGAAAATGTTTTTCATCTTATACCTTGCTCCGCCAGGTTTTGTGCATGGGTAACGGGAGAATTACGTTTACGAAACTTTTTAAGTTTCGTAAACGTTGCCGGCGCTGATGCACAAAACCTGGCGGAGCAAGGTATAAAAGCATTTTGATCGTGAATGGTGTTGACTTTAAGGGTTAGAAGCGGACATAAAAAAAGGTACCCCGTGGGGGAGTACCGTTTTTGAAAAAAATTTGTAGCCTGAAAAAATACCCGCCTACTTCGGCCAAATCCCCCGCTCCGCCAACGCATCCCGCAGTGCAAGCGCCTTGTCACGCCGGGGGTGTTTGGCGTCGCCGGTGATCTTATTGAGCAACTCCTGAAATTCGGAGCGGTACCGCTGGTAATCCGCCAGGTAAAAAAGGCAGAGATCCCAATCTGTTTTGTCGGTATCTTTGTCAAATTCCCTGTATTTCAGGTAGGCGTCCACGGCAAGAGGGTACTGTTTGCGTTTGAAATACACGTAGGCCAGCATTTCGAGCGCCTTGGGATAATTCGTTTGGTCATCTGCTTCGATGCGAATCAGCAGGTTCATGGCTGTACGGTATTGTTTATTGACAATGGCAGCGTCTGCTTTACGAACCAACTCCCCGCCTGCATCTCCGGGAGCGACGCCGCGGTCGCGCAGCGATTCGAGCATAACATCGGCGTAGGCGATGAGTTCCTGGTCGGCCAGTTGCGTCCATTCCGGCGCCGGGGGCTGAACTGCCGCTGCCTGTTGGTTTCTGCCGGGAGGCGTTGCGGGTTTGCCGGCAGGTGCCGGCGCCGTTTGTTGCAAGCGCAGCAGGTCTTCCCGCAGTTGCCGGATTTCCTGTTCCTGTGTGTCCGATTTCCCTTTTTCGGCTTCCAGGGCCTGTTCGAGGCGCCGGCGTTCGGCGCGTTCCAAAGCCAGTTGCCCTTCGTAATATCGCCAAAGCCCAAAAGCCCCGGCGAGCAGCAGGAGCACTGGGGCGACGAGCCAGAATTTTGCATAACCGGGTTTTGCGGCCGGCGGCGGCGATTTGGGTGGCGGGTCGATGGCGTCCAGTTCCCGCTGCCAGCGGGCGAAGTCCTGTTGCAGGTCCAGTTCGGCTAAGCGGTCGGGCACAGGCAGGATAAGGCGGTGCAGTTCCACTTCTTCGGCCAGTTCGGGGTTGTTCGCGATTTGTTTTTCAAACGCGTCCGCGTCCGCCGCCGGCAGATCGCCCAGCAGGTAAGCTTCTATTTTATCGTGTAAGGCCCGGTCAATCATACAATAATTCTTTGAGACGTTTTGCCTTGTCCGGATTTTCCCGGAGATGGTTCTTCAGTTTGGTCTGGCATTCGTACTTTTCTTTTTTGGCTTTGTCGGCGTCTTTCCAGCCCTCGGCTTCGGCGATTTTTTCCATGCTGGCCCCCTCGTAAAAAAACAGGCGCAGCACCCGCCGGCAGCGTTCGCCGAGTATGTCAATCAGATCGTCGACGGACTTGCGCAAATCCCGGCCCATTACCTGTTTTTCCACGCTGTCCACCACGCTCTTTATCGCCGCTTCTTCCCGCCCGGGATTAGCCGGTTCTTTTTGTTGTTTTTTCCGGAGCCTGATGCAGCGGTTCAGCACACAACGCGCCAGGTAGGTTTTCAGCGTGGCAGTATCCAGTTGAAAAGCCGGCGAACGGACGACCTTTTCAAACGGCAGGGCCACTTCGTTCATGGCTTCGGCGGCTTCGCCGGGCGTGCCGCCGCGCTGTACAACCACGCCAGCCCATACGTCGCGCCAGTTTTTATACATATACTCCCAGGCCCTGCGTCGATCGGGATCGCCCCGGCGCAGGGCCTGGATAATTGCTTCGTCCGTCCAGTTCTTCGCGTTCATGTTTTAGAGGCGGGGTGGGTGAAAAGGGTACCCCCTGTGATTAGAGAAAATATTCAGGCAAAAATAACCCGGAATGAACGGAAAAGGGGTGTGTTTTTTGCGAAAAATTGTCCATGCCGGTTCTAAATCATTTATCATTGTTCAGGAACTGGATGCATTCCAAATTGTCGCTTGCTATACCGGGAGCGTGTCTGAGCGCAGCGAAGGAACCGGGGCCGAAGGCCTCCAAAATTAAATCACAACTTTTTTGCTTTTACAGGGCCTTCGGCCCCGGTTCCTTCACTGCGCTCAGGATGATAAACCCCGGTATAGCAAGCAATTACAAGTTGGAACTTTGATTATCAGTGTGTTAGACTATTAAGGGCGGAAACCCCTTGCTTTGCGCCGACCCGCCGGTGGAGTATCCTCCTTATGAGGAAAATAGATGATGTAAAAAGTAGTACGACATAAGGTATTATTACAGGTTTTGCCGTACTTTTCGGGAGTTATTTCGCGTGTTTTCTCCCCCCAACCCCTGAAGGGGAGTTGATGGCGGGTCGCCTGGACATTTTTATTTTGAAAACACAACAGAATATCCAATATCCAACACCGAATTTCCAAGGTCCAAGGTACCCGCCATCAACTCCCCTTCAGGGGTTGGGGGGAGAAAACACTCAAATTATTTCACGCCACCAATTGAAGCAACCATGCGCCGCCTTATCCTGCCCTTTTTCGCTTTCCTTTCCTGCTTTTTTTTTTTTTCTTGCTCTTTGGATGCGCAAGTCGTGGATACGGCGGCAGTGAGGAGGGAGGTGGATAGTTTGATTGAGGTCAATAATAGTTTGATCAGACAGAAAAAGTATGAGGAAGCGCTGCAAGTGATAGAGATGACTGAGAATAAAGTAAAGGCGGCTTTGGGGAGGGAGAATTCAGTTTACGTAAAGTGCATTCACACCAAAGGTATGATATTTTATTCGCAGGGCAAATATGCAGAAGTTGAGCCTTTTTGGTTGGAAGCCAAAACTATCCGGGAAAAAACTTTGGGCAAGGAACACCCGGATTATGCAAAAAGTCTTAATAGTATAGGAACTTTGTATAAGAACATGAGTGCTTATGATAAAGCCGAACCATTATACATAGAGGCCAAAACCTTGAGAGAAAAAGCATTGGGGAGAGACCATCCTGATTATGCCTGGAGTTTGAACAATTTAGCAAATTTATATTGGCACATGGGCCAATACGCACAAGCCGAACCGCTCTTTCTTGAGGCCAAAGCCATCCGGGAAAAAGTCTTGGGCAAAGAACATATAGATTATGCTGCCAGCCTGAATAACCTGGCAATTCTATATAAAAACACGGTCCAATACGAAAAAGCCGAACCACTTCACCTCGAAGCCAAAGCTATCCGGGAAAAAGTCTTGGGCAAAGAACATCCCGATTATGCTCACAGCCTAAACAATCTGGCAAATCTGTACAGTGATATGGGGCAATACGAAAAATCCGAACCGCTTTACCTCGAAGCCAAAGCTATCCGGGAAAAAGTCTTGGGCAAAGAACATCCCGATTATGCTCACAGTTTGAACAACCTGGCGATTCTGTACTGGGAAATGGGTCAATATGAAAAAGTCGAACCACTCTACCTTGAGGCCAAAAACACCCTGGAAAAAGTCTTGGGAAAGGAACATCCCGATTATGCCGCTACCTTGAACAATTTGGCTCTTCTGTACAGTGACATGGGCCAATACGGAGAATCCGAACCGCTTCTCCTCGAGGCCAAAACCATCCGGGAAAAAGTTTTAGGCAAGGAACACTCCCAATATGCCTCCAGCCTTGACAACCTTGCGAGTCTATACCAGGATATGGGGCAATACGAAAAATCCGAACCGCTGCACCTCGAAGCCAAAGCCATCCGGAAAAAAGTCTTAGGTAAGGAACATCCCGATTATGCTGTCAGTCTGAATAACCTGGCGAATCTGTACAAGGCCAAGAGGCAATACGAAAAAGCCGAACCGCTGTACCTTGAGGCCAAAGTTATCCGAGAAAAAGTCTTGGGCAAAGAACATCCTGAATGTGCCCAAACTTTGAACAACCTTGCGAACCTGTACAAGACCAAGATGCGATACGGAAAATCCGAACCGCTCCTCCTCGAGGCCAAAACCATCCGAGAAAAAGTCTTGGGTAAAGAACATCCCGACTATGCCCAGAGCCTCAATAACCTGGCAATTCTATATAAAAACACGGCCCAATACGAAAAAGCCGAACCTTTTTACCGTGAACTGTCGGAGGCCAACAAGCGTCAACTTAAAAAAGCCTTTCCCCACCTATCTGAACGGGAGATGGGCAATTATCTGAATACTTTTTCTCAATGTCAAGATGAAATCTTATCATTCCTCCAAATTGCCGGCAGCAAAACTGTAATCCCTGTCTGCTACGACAACAGCCTGTTTTACAAAGGATCCATGTTGCAATCCGCCGGCTGGGTCAGACAATTGGCTCTTACGGATGAGGCCACTGCCGAAACATTCAACCTCCTCAAATCCCACCGCCGCCGCCTCGCCGCCCAATACGCCCTGCCCATTGCCGAGCGCGACAGCGCCCTCGTAGCCGAACTGGAAGAAAAAGCCAACACCCTCGAAAAAGACCTCGTCCGCACGGTAGCCGGCTACGGCGAGGCGCTGCGCCAGGTGGAATGGCAGGAAGTGCGCGACCGGCTCAGGCCCGGCGAAGCTGCCATCGAATTCGTCCACTACCGCTACTACGACCACAAGGCCCGCGCCACCGACAGCACTATGTACGCCGCTCTTGTCCTTTTGCCCTCTGATACGGCCCCGCGCTTCGTGCCTTTGTGCGAACAACGGCAACTGGACGCTATTTTCAACCAGAAAACGGGTAACAATCTGTACTATCAAAACATCTACAACGCCGGCGATAACGGTACCTCTCCTTTGTACCCCCTGCTCTGGCAGCCGCTGGAGCCGCAGCTGCAAGGCGTAGACACCGTCTACTTCTCCCCATCCGGCCTGCTGCACCGCCTCAATCTGAGCGCCATCCAGCCCGCCCACCGCGAAACCCTGGCCGACCGCTACCAACTCATCGGTATGGGCAGCACGCGCAACCTCGTGGCGCCGCCCGCGGTGAGTACGGCGGGTAACACGGCGGCGCTGTTCGGTGGTATCCAATACGAAATGGACAGCACCAAAATCGCCGCCTTTCTTCCGCCCGACACCGCGGGCGGCAACCTCGTCCTCCGCGGCAGCGGCGGCTTTGTCTATACCGACAGCACCCTGCGCGGCGGCGCCTGGGGCCCATTACCCGCGACGGAAAAAGAAATAAACGTCACCGATAAAATCCTGAAAAACAAGAGCTTTCAAACCAGCGTCTACCGCGACTACGCCGCCACCGAGGAGGCCCTGCAAAAAATCGGACACGGAAAATCGCCCTCACCCCGCGTGCTGCACATCGCCACGCACGGGTTTTTCTTCCCGGACCCGCAAGCCACCTCCTTCAGGAGGGGGTTGGGGGAGGTCGAGCCCGTTTTCAAAATTTCCGACAACCCCATGATCCGCTCCGGCCTCCTCCTCGCCGGCGCCAACCACGCCTGGAAAACCGGCCGCCCCCTGCGCCCCGGCATGGAAGACGGCATCCTCACCGCCTACGAGATCAGCCAGATGAACCTGCGCAACACCGAACTGGTGGTGCTCTCGGCCTGCGAAACCGGCCTGGGCCAGATAGAAGGCAACGAAGGCGTGTACGGCCTGCAACGCGCCTTCAAGATCGCCGGGGCCAGATACCTGCTGATGAGCCTCTGGAAAGTACCCGACGGCCCCACGCAGGAACTGATGCAGGCCTTCTACGAACAGTGGCTCAACCAGGGCAAAAACATTCCCGACGCGTTCCGGGCGGCACAGGCGCAGCTGCGGGCGAAATATCCGAATCCTTTGTTTTGGGCGGGGTT
>CALEYM010000162.1 GCA_937926185.1 uncultured Bacteroidota bacterium
ATTCAGTTTTTTAATGTTCAAGCATAACAGATGTACCGGACAGGGGAAGATTTTTTATACAGCCAGGTCGCCGACCGTTTGGAAACGATGGTCACAAAAGGGGTTTGGAAAACGGGCGACAAGTTACCCTCCGTGCGAACACTCAGCGAGGAGCAGGGCATCAGTCTGAGTACGGCTTTCAAAGCTTATTCCGCGCTGGAAAGCAAGGGCATTATTGAGGCGCGCCCGAAATCGGGTTATTACGTGCGTTTTGGCGCCCGCCGGCAAACGGAACCGCCCCGTGCGCCCCGTTACGCCGCGCCGCCTTCGGGGCTTTCAGTCGACGACATGCTGGCCGCGGTGTACGCCAACATGTCGGAAGCCGGTATAGTGCAGTTGTCCATCGCGGCGCCCGCGGCTGAATTGTTGCCGGCGGCCAAACTGAACAAATGCCTGCTGGAAGCCTTGCGCGCCAGCCCCACCAATTGCCTTCATTATGAAAACATACAGGGCAATGAGCGCCTGCGGCAACAGCTGGCCCGCCTGTCGTTCAATTGGGGCGGCAACAGCGCGGCTTCCGAGGTCGTGGTGACGCACGGCTGCATGGAAGCCCTGGTTTTTTGCCTGAAGTCGGCCACGAAACCAGGCGATACGGTGGCCATCGAGCGGCCTACTTATTTCGGTATATTTAATTTGCTGAAAAGCCTGGGGCTGCGGGCCCTGGAACTGCCCACCGACCCGGTGACCGGCCCCGACCTCAATTTCCTCGAACGAGCCGTGGCCAAAAGGCAGATCGACGCGGCCCTGCTGGTACCTAATTTCAACAATCCCACGGGCAGCCTCATGCCCGACGCCCACAAACAGGCACTGGTAGCCATGCTGGCCGAACAGGAAATTCCCCTGGTGGAAGACGACATTTACGGGGAAATGTATTTTGGCAAAACACGGCCCCGTACCTGTAAAAGTTACGACCGGCAGGGCCTGGTGTTGTATTGTTCTTCCCTGTCGAAATCGCTGGCGCCGGGGTACCGGATCGGCTGGTGCCAGCCGGGCCGATTCGTAAAGCAGGTGTTGCAGCAAAAACTGACGCACTGTATTTCCACGACCACGCCGACGCAGGCCGCCATTGCCAATTTTTGCGAAACCGGCCGGCTCAACCTGCATTTCCGGCACTTGCGCAAGGCACTGCACACCCAATGCCTGCGGTACTGGCAGGCGATCGCCGAGTTTTTTCCACCCGAAACACGGGTGTCGCAACCGCAGGGCGGCTACGTGTTATGGCTGGAACTGCCGGAAAGTATCGACGCTTTTCACCTTTACCACCGGGCCAGGCAGCACCAGATCAATATTGCGCCCGGACAAATTTTCAGTACCGACGGGCAGTTTTCGCACCATATCCGGCTGGGCTTCGGCACGCCGTATTCGCCGGAGATCGAGGGAAGTTTGCGAACGCTGGGAAGGCTGGTGCGGGAGATGGCGTAGGGTGAAATTTGAAAAGTAGGTGGCCAATACGATTTGGTTAGTAAAGTCCATACAGGTATAGTCCAAAAAAGTTGGGACAAAATAAAAAGTCCCTTGGATGATTTGGAGATTTATAATTGTATTCTATTTTTACATCCTCAAGCATGTGCCGCATGAACCAAATATCTCCTGTCTTATGTCTGCCCGTTAATTGCGTGAATCCAACCGGATTGGTTGGATTCACGCAATTGTTTTTCACGCGACGAAGGTCCGCTGACTGCGTGAAACCAGCAGATTTGGTTGGATTCACGCAACTGCAGGAAGCGGGTTTGAAGTTGACAAAGCGGATTTTCACGCAACCAGGGCTAATTGGTGGGAATTGACGACAAACAAACGTTAGCTGTGACCAGAGAAAAGAGAAACTGAGCGTTTATCGGGCGCAGTAAAAAACGGCGGTATTAATTTAAGCA
>CALEYM010000163.1 GCA_937926185.1 uncultured Bacteroidota bacterium
ACAACTGCACTAAACGTGGTGATAGATGGTAGGGCGGATCGGTCTGCCGGGCGGCATCGGTTTTTGTTAACAATACTTAGAAGCCGCTAAGGTAGTGATTCACCTGAAAAATGCGCAAAATATCGGCTCATATTTTTTGCCGAAACGGTTGTCCAAAATTAAATTATGTTTTTTTTAGTCAAATCTATGCCGGTAAATATATTTCAGGATGCGGCGGTCAACAAACGGGAAAAAATCTTGTTTGCGCGAAAGCGTTGTGCAAACGTTTGCGGTTAGTAACTTTTTAAAGTCGAATGTTTAAAATTTGAACATGCCTGTAAACAAACCTTCCCGCCGGCTGCCCGCCGAATGGGAGCCGCAAAGCGCCGTACAACTCACTTTTCCCCATGCCGGCACCGATTGGGCGGACACGCTCGATGCCGTCCTGCCCTGTTTTATTCAAATCGCCGCCGCCATCAGCCGTTTTGAGCCGGTTATCATTGTTTGCCAGGACGCCCCTGACATTCGGCAACGATTCCCGCAGCCTGTTCCGGACAATATCCGCTTCTTTGAAGCGCCGTCCAACGATACTTGGGCGCGCGACCACGGCGCCATTACCATTTTTGAAAACGGCGGCACGGTATTGCTCGATTTTATGTTCAACGGTTGGGGGCTGAAGTTCCCCTCGGATCAGGATAATCTGATCACCCGTAAATTATGGGAAGCCGGCCTGCTTCGGGGCCGGCACCGTTACCCGGGCATGGTGCTGGAAGGCGGCGGTATCGAAAGCGACGGCAAGGGCACCCTGCTCACCACGGCCGAATGCCTCTTGTCGCCCAACCGGAACCCGCAATGGTCGAAAAAACAGATCGAGCAGCGCCTGAAAAACCTTTTTGGTCTGAAGCAGGTGCTTTGGCTGCATCACGGCTACCTGGCCGGCGACGACACCGATTCGCATATTGACACCCTCGCGCGCCTGTGCAGCCCCGACACTATTGCCTATGTGCGTTGCGACCAACCCGATGATGAGCATTTCAAAGCATTGGAAGCTATGGAACAGGAACTCCGGGCTTTCCGTACCCCAGCAGGTAAACCCTACCGCCTGGTACCCTTGCCCTGGCCCGACGCCTGTTTTGCCCCCGACGGACGCCGTCTGCCGGCCACTTATGCCAATTTTTTGATCATTAACGGCGCTGTCCTGACGCCCACTTATGGAGTGCCTCAAGATGAAAGCGCATTAAAAACGATCAAAATGTTGTTTCCGGACCGGGAAGTCATCGGCATCGATTGCCGGCCATTGATCCTGCAACATGGCTCGCTGCATTGTGTGACGATGCAGTATCCCGAGGGGGTAGCAGGTTGACGGGTTACGGGTTAGCGGGTTACGGATTCTTTAACCTTTGGCATTGGTATGTTGGGGTGTCATGGGTTAAAGAACCCGTAACCCGCTAACCTTCCAACTCTTGCACCACAAAAAATCCGTCGGAGCCGAGTGGTTGGTAAAGTGGCATGAGGATACGGCCGTTTTGCGGCGCCAGTATTGGCCCCGCGGTGTCGTCGGCCAGGTGTTCGCCTGATCGGATCGGCTGAAAATTGAGATAGCCGGGGCGCATCCGGAAAGCATCGCCCGGACGAATATGATGTACATGACGCAGCCGGGTAACTTTGGGAAGCGGATCGGAAAACGTTTTCAGCGTCGTTTCGTGGCGGCTGTCCACATCCTCCCCGCGGATACAGCCGCAGGCCCGCAGACAATTGACAATAGCAGCAATGCAACGGCTTACGGACAACGGGTCTTCATGTTGTCCTGCCTCGAAAGCGACACCGAGGGAATATTTGGGATAACCGGATATTTCGAAGTGATTGCCGGCGGCAAAGTGCAGCAGTGTGCCTTCCAGCCCTTCCAGCATACCCAGAATAACAGGGGCGTGCAATTCTTTAGCCAATCGCAGGCTCGCGGCATCATCGGAAGGAATACAAAAGATACCGCCATCGGCAGACGTGGTGTGGAGGTCGAGCAACACCAGGGCTTCGGGTCGGTTTTCCTCTATTTCCGCGTGTAACAGATCAATGATTTCCGCACACTCCCGGTCTTCGTATTCCAAGAATTCCGGATCGTCGTGCCGGATGCGGCGGATGTTATCGGGCGTCCAAAGCCTGTTCAGATCGCGACGCAAAAACCGCTGGCGGTTGGCCAGTGCCTGCCGATTTCCGATCAGACCGAGTAGTTTACCCCGGAAAGAAAAGCCGGGATTGACCGAGGGTTCGCGCTCCAGCATCCTGAAAATTTCTTCCAATGCCCGCACCCCGGCAAGTTCGTTTCCATGAACAGCCCCGAACACGACGACCAATGCGCCGGGTTCGGGGCCGGTATAAGTTCCAATAATACGTTCCATAAAAAGCAGCCGTAAAGTTAACCGCTTTCATGTGGGAAAAGTTGCCCGGTCAGGCTTTCTTTTTCGCTGCGCGCGCTTTGGCCAGTATTTCAGCGCGGGTCAACTTGGGCCCTTCCGCTGCTTTCGCGGCGACCTTGGGCGCTTTGGCAGGCTTGGCCGTGGCTCCGCCCGATTTGGCGGCGCGGGCGGCGCGCGCTTTGGCCAGTATCTCGGCGCGGGTCAACTTGGGCCCTTCCGCTTTTTTCGCGACCACCTTGGGCG
>CALEYM010000164.1 GCA_937926185.1 uncultured Bacteroidota bacterium
CAGATGCGGTAAACTTCCAGACCATTTCCAGTTATAAGAAGGATTGAAACTGGAGAGTTTTTCGCATTTAATTGAAAAATTTTCGGTCTTCCAGACCATTTCCAGTTATAAGAAGGATTGAAACACATGGACATGGACATCAGCGCCTACAATGAGGAAACTTCCAGACCATTTCCAGTTATAAGAAGGATTGAAACTATTTTTGCCCTGACCAGCGAGCCGCCGTTTGTGCCTTCCAGACCATTTCCAGTTATAAGAAGGATTGAAACTTAGCGCCGGAAAGGGTTTTTTGGCCGGATTCAACGCCTTCCAGACCATTTCCAGTTATAAGAAGGATTGAAACCCAGGATTGGCGCCGCGATATGTTCGTACGTCTGCCGCTTCCAGACCATTTCCAGTTATAAGAAGGATTGAAACAGTTTTTTGCATGGACAACTATAAATACGCACTCGAAACTTCCAGACCATTTCCAGTTATAAGAAGGATTGAAACTCGTTAAAAAATTATTGTGTCCTCAGCCAAAGCCGTCTTCCAGACCATTTCCAGTTATAAGAAGGATTGAAACGTTAACTTAATTCCAACCCCGGCGAACCGGGGGCCTCTTCCAGACCATTTCCAGTTATAAGAAGGATTGAAACTAATCTTCGTCAGCCGGCTGTTGGCTGGTTTTGTAACTTCCAGACCATTTCCAGTTATAAGAAGGATTGAAACCGCAAACATGGAACCACTTACATTAGACGAACGCCGCTTCCAGACCATTTCCAGTTATAAGAAGGATTGAAACCTTCGCCGCGCTGGAAATTGTCTGGCGTGAGCATGGCGCTTCCAGACCATTTCCAGTTATAAGAAGGATTGAAACCCGATCATTGCCCGCTAAGCGCGGGCAGATGCGGTCTTCCAGACCATTTCCAGTTATAAGAAGGATTGAAACAGCTTCAGGTCAAAAGGCTGCGCCGACCAAAACCGAAACTTCCAGACCATTTCCAGTTATAAGAAGGATTGAAACTGCCGCCGGTTATGACGGCAGTTCGACAACCGGGACATCTTCCAGACCATTTCCAGTTATAAGAAGGATTGAAACATCATCCGGTCGATAATGACTTGGCAATATTTTTCGCTTCCAGACCATTTCCAGTTATAAGAAGGATTGAAACGTGTTGCGCGGGTAATTTCTATGCAACCGGGTTCAACTTCCAGACCATTTCCAGTTATAAGAAGGATTGAAACTTGTGGGCCAAAAAATCGAATGGATCTGTATGTTTCTTCCAGACCATTTCCAGTTATAAGAAGGATTGAAACTTAACCTGCTCCTGGATGGGGAGCGCAAAATGTGAACTTCCAGACCATTTCCAGTTATAAGAAGGATTGAAACCGCGCTTTGCGCTGAACAAATCAATGTTCATTTTCTCTTCCAGACCATTTCCAGTTATAAGAAGGATTGAAACGCAGGCCGTCCTTTGTGCTGTACTGCCGTCCAAACGGCTTCCAGACCATTTCCAGTTATAAGAAGGATTGAAACGAAAATCTATCAAACAGAAGAAAGCAGGCAATTTATCTTCCAGACCATTTCCAGTTATAAGAAGGATTGAAACTGATTCGGCTTAATATTAATCAACTTGGCCGTGCTTCCTTCCAGACCATTTCCAGTTATAAGAAGGATTGAAACTTTCAGTTCCTATCTGGTTCGATTACAATGTTGGCGTTTCCAGATCATTTCCAGTTATAAGAAGGATTGAAGATTTATCTGCGTCACATTTTGTCTGGTACTCGGACGTTTTACAACCTCTTCCCCGGCCACAAAAAAATCCTCAAAACCCCACCCCTTACCCTTTCCCGCCCTTGCGTTCTACTCTCCCCACATTAATTTTTCCGACATTTCTCAAATTCCCCGCTCAAATTCCATCTTCTGGCCTTACATTTGCCTTCAACTTTTTTAATCTGTTTTAATCCAGTAATCTCATGGCTCATTTGGTTTCCTTGCAGTAGTCTCTTGTCCAATCTTTTATCTGCCGTCCTGCTCATGCTCACAGGCGGTTTTTCCGGCAAAATGATTTCGCTTGTTTCCAAATAGCCTCGTCCCAAGGGCGATCCGGCTTATGCGCCGGCAGTTTTCTGCTGCCCGGGGCGTTTTGTCGTTTATGGTATCGGCTAAATAATCGTCATGAAAAGATTTGTACTCCTTTTGCTCTCCGTCTGCCTTCAGGTGGCGGCTAACGCTCAAATCGAAGCTTGGGAACTCAGCCCGCAGCCCGGCAACCAGGTCTCCAGCAATGCCACCACGACCGCCGCGGGAATCAGCGCGGGTATATTGGGCCGGGGCGCCGGCGTGACGGCCACGGGCGCTGGCGGCTCCATCAATTCATCCGGCTGGTTCAGCTCTTCGACGCCCACCACTCTGGCCGATGCCATTGCCAATAACGATTATTACGAGTTTACCCTGCCGGTACAGCCTGATTACCTGGCCTCGGTGACGGGTGTGGGCGTCATCGTCCGAAGCTCGAACACCGGCCCGAACACGGCTACCCTGCGCAGCAGTGCCGACGGCTTCAGCGCCAACCTCGGTACCATCCCGATCACAACGGCTTCCGTTTTAAATAACATCGCGGTCAATCTGACCAACCTGAGCGGCACGATCACCTTTCGCCTGTACGGTTACGGTGGCGCCGCGAATCCCGGCAGCAATCCCGCTTCCGGCGGTACCTTCCGGATCGGCACTTCCGTGGTGGCTGCCGACAACGACCTGATCATTTCAGGCACGGTGATACAATGCCCCTCGGTGGGCGCTACCATTTCCGACCCCACCTGCGCGGGCAACGACGGACAGATCAACCTCACTGTTACCGGCGGCACCCCACCGATTACTTTTAACTGGACGGCCTCCAATGGCGGCAGCGGCATCGTACAAGGCCAGGAAGACCAGACCGGTCTGAGCGCCGGCGACTACGCTGTCACCGTTTCGGATGCCGCGGGTTGCGCCTTTACCGCCACCTTTACCCTGAATGCGGCCTTCAACTGCGGCTGCCCCTCTCTTACGACCAACGTTACTAATACCACCTGCGGCGCCACCAACGGCAGCATCGAAGTGGTGGCTACGGGCGGAACCCCGCCTTTTCAATACGATATCGGCAACGGCCCCCAAAACGATCCGGTTTTCAGTGGTCTTTCGGCCGGCATTTATACGATCACCGTGACCGGCAGCGATTGCACCGGCACAACCACCACAGCGGCGGTGCAGGCCGGCGCCGACGATGAGGCCCCAACGTTTAATGAACCCTTGCCGGGAGATATGTTCATCGATTGCACCGACCCGGTACCGCCCGCCGACGTGCTGACGGCTACCGACAACTGCGACCCGGCGCCGGTGGTGAACTTCAACGAAACGATAACTTCCGTCACCTGCGCTTTCGAACCGGTCATCACCCGTACCTGGACGGCCATCGACGCCAACGGCAACAGCACCGTGCATACGCAAACCATCACGGTGGTGGACGATACCCCACCGGTGTTCAACATGCCTCTGCCGGGCGATATGACCGTCAGTTGCGATGCGCCCGTGCCGCCGGCTGCTAACGTGACCGCTTCCGATAATTGCGACCCCGGTACCGTACCCCAGGTTATTTTTATCAGTGAAATACACTACGACAACGCCGGCGTCGACGCCGACGAGTTCATCGAAGTGACCGGCACGGCCGGTATCGACCTCGCGCAATACCAGATCGTTTTGTACAACGGCAACGGCGGCGTCACCTACGACGTGATGACCCTGTCGGGCCTGATCGACAATGAAGGCAGTGGCTTCGGGGCGCGTTCCTTCCCGTATCCGGTCAACGGCGTACAAAACGGCGCGCCGGACGGCATGGCGCTGGTCAAATTGCCCAACACGGTCATACAATTCCTGAGCTACGAAGGCGTCTTCGTGGCCACCAATGGTCCGGCAGCCGGCATGACCTCCGTCGATATCGGCGTTGCGGAAAACGGAACGGAGCCCCTTGGCTTGTCCCTGCAACTGACCGGCAACGGCCAGCAATACGGCGATTTTACCTGGATCGGCCCTGTGACGGCTTCAGCCGGAAGCCTCAATGCCGGTCTGACGCTCAGTCCATTGCCCGGTACCATCGCGGCAACGCTCATGGAAACCATGATGATGGGCGATTGCGACGGCGAAATGACCATCATGCGCATGTACACGGCCACGGACGCCTGCGGCAACAGCACGGAACACGTGCAAACCATTTACGTGGAAGATTTTACGCCGCCGGGCTTTGCGCCGCCGCTGCCGCAAAATATCACCATCGAATGTAACGCCCCCGTGCCGCCGCCCGCCAACCTGATCGCCACGGACAACTGCGACGACGGAACGCCCATGGCGGCAGTCTGGATCAACGAAATCCATTACGATAATGTGGGCGCCGACGTAAACGAATTTGTCGAAGTGGCTGGCACAGCGGGAACAGACCTGTCGGAATATTCCATTTTCCTGTACAACGGCACAGGTGGCGGCACTTACGGCAGCATGACGCTGAGCGGTACCATCGACAACGAAAGCAACGGTTTTGGGGCCGTTTCTTTTTCCTACCCCGTCAACGGCCTGCAAAACGGCGCCCCCGACGGCCTGGCGCTGGTACACGGCGGCATGGTGGTGCAGTTTTTAAGTTATGAAGGCACATTTGTCGCTGTCGGCGGCCCTGCCAACGGTATGACGTCCACCGATATCGGCGTCCTGGAAGACGGATCGAACGCCGCGGGCACTTCGCTGAGCCTCACCGGCAATGGTAATACTTACGCCAATTTTACCTGGAACCCGCCGGCGCCGGCCACGCCGGGCAGCCTCAACAATGGCCAGACGATCGTGCCGCTGCCCGCCGGTCTGGTGGTTTCTTTTACCGAAACAACGATCCCCGGCGCTTGCCCGCCGGAATACAGCATTACCCGCACCTGGTCGGTAGCCGACGGATGCGGCAACAGTACTTCCCTGGTACAAGTCATTACCGTCGACGATTCGACGCCGCCCGTATTTACTTTCGTGCCGGCCAGTACCATCGAACAATGCAGCGCCGGTATTCCGCCGCTCGGCAACCCGACGGCCACCGATAATTGCGACGCCGAGGTAACCATTGTGTACAACGGCGAAACCAATGCGCCCGGCAACTGCCTGAACAGCCGGGTGGTCACCCGCTCCTGGACCGCTACCGACGATTGCGGCAACGCGACCACCGCCGTCCAGGTTATTTCTGTAAATGACAACCAGGCGCCAACCCTCGTTTGCCAAAACGCCACCGTCGATCTGACCATTTTCGGAACGGTAAACGTAAACGTTGCATCGCTGATCCAAACTTTGAGCGACAACTGTTCGCCGAACTCCGCCATTGTTATCTCCCCGGCCGGGCCGCTGACGTTTACCTGTGCCCAACAGGGAACTACCGTGCCGGTGACGGTCACGGCGACCGACCAATGCGGCAATACATCCACCTGCACGGCGCAGGTTACCGTAAATCCGTTCGCGCGCTGCACGCCTAAAATCCTGATCACCGATCCCTGCGTTTGTAAAAACAACGCCACTACCACTGAAAACGGACAGTTTGGCGAAACCATAAAAATTGAATCGTTGGCTGGCAAAACCTGGACGATCACCGCTATCAACGGTTTGTTCTCGGCTAACAGTCCAAGCCCGCCGGCAGCCCCGCTGCCCATTGCGCCGGGTACCACGTTCACGGAAAACCCCGCGAACAGCGGCGACTATTTCCTCAGCGGCATACATATCGATGCGCTGGGTTATTCCATCACGGTGACGAGCGAAAAAGGCGAGGTGCTGACGATTTCCAACTCCTGCCAATACCCGAACGCGCAGATCACTTCCAACCTCGACGGGCCTTTCTGCCTGTTCTCCGACCCGGTGCCGCTGACCGGTATTCCGGGCGACGCCAACATCGTCAGCCAGGGCTTTACCATCAATGGCAATCCGGCCACCATATTCAACCCCGGCGACGGCGTTGGTCAGTACCTGATTGAATATACCGTGGATGGCGGCGTACCAAAAGCCTTTGGCCCCGACGATCCGGGCTGCATACAAAAAGTGAAAAAGTTTGTGACCGTTTTTGAAACCCCCGCCGCCCTGACCTGCAACGACCTGGTTCAGGTTTCATTAGATCAGGATTGTCAGGCCGGGATTACGCCCGATATGATCCTCGACGGTACTTATTTCTGTTTCGACGATTATACCGTGACCGTCACAGGCCTCAACGGCACGCCGAATTTCGGCAATACCGTCACAGGCGCCAATATCGGCCAGACTTTGAAAGTTACCGTGAAACACCTCGTAAGCGGAAACACCTGCTGGGGGCGCATTTACGTGGAAGACAAACTGGCGCCCGTACTGGAATGTTCCGATGTAACCATCAGCTGCGGTATCACGAACTACCAGCCCGACTACCTGGATAATGTACTGAATATAGACGAAGCTTACCCGCTTGTGGATGAAAACTGCGGAGATCACACCCTGAGTTTCGTCGACGACTTTTTCGACCTGCCCTGCGACGGTACCTTCAACGGCGTACCGGACCTCAGCGCATACGCGCGCCGCGTTTGGACCGCCGTCGACGACAGCGGCAATTCGGCCTCCTGCACTCAATTTATCTATTTCACCCGCAAACACGTCAGCGACGTGCTGCTGCCCGCCGACGTGACGGTTTCCTGCACCGCCCCGGTGACAGACCCTGCCGTAACCGGCACACCATACATCGAGGATCACGGCCTGAAAATCAACCTCTATCCCGGCAATACCTTCTGCGAAATGCAGGCGGGGTACGTGGATCAGCAATTGCCGGATTGCGACGGCTCCTATAAAATTCTGCGCACCTGGACGGTACTCGACTGGTGCCTGCCCACCACGCCTACGCCGCCGTTTACCAACCCCGTGTACCATATTCAGGTCATCAAAGTGATGGACAACCAGGGCCCGGCCATTAGCTGCCCGCCTAACATGACCGTCAGCACCGATCCCTTCACCTGCTGCGCCACGGCCGAACTGCCCGACGTGGTGGTGGAAGACGCCTGCTCGCGGGTAAACAGTGCCAGGGCACGTATCACGGTGACGAATGGCAACACGGTAACGGCCACCTACGACGTGGACGGCGGCCTGACCAGCTTCCCCAACAACAACCTTTGGGATGCCGATACGCTGGCCAACTATGGCTATACGCCCTGCCTGCCCATCGGGGCGCATATCGTGACTTATATCGTCGAAGACGATTGCGGCAACACGGGTACCTGTACATTCCGGCTGACAGTAGCGGATAATACGCCCCCGGTGCCGGCCTGCGATGAATTCACCAACGTCGGCCTCGGCGTCGACGGCAGAGCCTTCATCAACGCGGAAACCTTCGACGACGGTTCGTACGACAATTGCTCGCAGGTATATTTCAAGGCGCGCCGTTCAAATGCCGGCTCCTTTTCCGACCAGGTGCAATTTACCTGCGCCGACATCGGCAAAACGATCATGGTAGTGCTTCGCGTTTACGATGTGACGGTAAATGCCGGCTCCGTTTCGCTGACCACGCAGGAAACGCACGCCAATGATTGTATGGTGCAGGTGTACATAGAAGACAAAATCCCGCCCTATTGCAAGGCCCCCAACCACGTGACAATTTCCTGCGAAAACTTCGATCCCTCGTTCTGGGCTTATGGCTCGCCCACTACCGACGACAACTGCTGCGTCGACACCGTTTTTTCTACGGTCAATTACAGCCAGTTCGACACGGTGTGCAACAAAGGCACCATCACCCGCACCTTCCGGGTGATCGACTGCGGCGGCACCAGCAACCAAAACCAATGCACCCAGCGCATTATCGTAACTTACGAACAGGATTACTTTGTACGGTTCCCGAACGACGTGATCGTGACCGTTTGCGACGGCACGGGCAATTTCGGCGAACCCGTATTCTTTGGCGAAGACTGCGAACTATTGGGCGTATCCTTCGAAGACGAGGTTTTCACGGTAGTGCCCGACGCCTGTTTCAAAATTGAACGCACCTGGACGATCATCAACTGGTGCACGTACGATCCGAACAAGGGCT
>CALEYM010000165.1 GCA_937926185.1 uncultured Bacteroidota bacterium
TCAAAAAGGGTTTCATAAAGCCCTGGATTTAGTCCTTTGGTTTGAACGTGTTTGCCGGTGGCGGAGTGGTTAATGGGATAAATGTCAGATTAGTAAAATAATAATTTGAAAAGAACGGGTTGTCCTTTAATTTGATCGCACAACCATTTAAAACATAAAATAAATGATGGAAGCGGGCCAATCAAAAAAGGCGGGAACTTGAATGGTTTTCGAGGCGTATTCCGTGTCTTACTGCCTGAGTGTCAGGTACTAAGGCCATCTCCCGGTTTTAATCTTGCCGGCAACCCGGTGCGCCCCGCCAGCATCGCTGTTTGAGGGCAGATTCGGCAGAGAGATGGAGGCAAAAACCTTGTAAATAAATTGTTATGCGGTGTTTTGGCTCTAACTGCAAGGCTACCAGCGTTTTATGACTTTTTTGTTAAAATAGTTGCCCGGCTTCCGTCCGAACTGCAATAATTGCCCGCTGCAAGGGCGTGGGAAAACCCTGTTCATCCAGGGCTGCAAAGAGTTTTTTCACCAACGCTTCGGCATCTTCTTTGGGGTCGAGGCCCTCTCCGGCATGTGTGATCATCGACAGGGTTTGTTCCCGCGCCACCCGCATGATCTGCCACAACGTTTCGGATACGAAAAGCTGTTGGGAGGTGTTGTGTTCAAATTCCTGACTGATGGCAAGCAGTAAGGCGCCGGTTAGTTCGCCCACCGTCATACCGGGTGTACGGATACGCAACAGGGCATTGGGTATCTCTACCCTGTCGCAAAGCAGGGTCAGGCGTTCGTACGCCTGCAGTCGCAGTGGCAACGTGATCTTTTGCGCGTCTTGCCGGAGGCGCATGTGGTCGATGCGTTGCCGCTCATCGAGGAGCATTTTGAGCAGGAAATAGGCCGTAAAAAAAACGACCAGGGCCGGTATGGTATATTTGAGCAATTCGAAAAACAATTCCATATTAAAGGGGATAAAGCTGTTTTTAAAAAACGGGCGGCAAAGGTAATCAGACCGTGTTAAACATATTTGCCTTGTTTACCGTTTATTGTCCGTAAATTTGCAACGCAATTGCGATTAGTTTAATATGGAAACATTACTTGAAAAAACGACGGTTACCGCGGCGCCCGTTTCCCTGACAGCCGAAGCGGTAGAACAACTGAACCTGATTCGCGAGCAGGAAAATATTCCGGGCGACTATTGCCTTCGCGTAGGCGTCAAAGGCGGCGGGTGTTCGGGCTTTTCTTATGTGCTCGGATTTGACCTTCCTGCTGAAAACGACGATGTGTTCGAGTTAAACGGCATTCGTGTGGTGCTGAACAAAGCGCACGCTATTTATCTGCTGGGCATGGAGGTTGATTTTGTAAACGGCCTGCAGAACCGGGGCTTTACCTTTAATAACCCGAACGCTTCCTCGACCTGCGGCTGCGGGACGTCTTTTTCAGCCTGACCACGCCGGTCCCTTTCCGAACAACCGGCACAACTACTGACCCATGTCAACCACGAAAGCAGATTTGTATCCTCTGGAAGCAGCTTTTTTGAGCTGCGCTTCCGCTTCTTTCCGTGTGGGGTATGGGCCAAGGATCAATTTAAAGGTCGCAATGCCCAGGTCTTTTCTTTCCTCGTGATTGACGACCACTTTACCGGGCCAGGTCGCCTGCAGTTTGGAAATTTCTTTAAACAGGTGCTCTGTTGTGCTGAGTGAGCTGACTTGCAGACCAAAGCCGCTCTTTGCGACGGGCCGCAGGGACACCTGGTAAGATTCCGATCCCTGGACATCTGAATTGATAGCACTACTTGCAGGAGCGGATGCCAGCGATTTGGCGGCGGTGCTGTAAGTTGCAGGAACTACGCCCTTCTTTGATTGAGCAGCCTGGACTTTCGCGGCAGACTTGGTGGCAGGCGTAGTGCTGTAGGTAACCGGCGTTACATCCGACTCCAGCTCTTTGGGCAGCACCCGGCTCGAAACCGGAATCGCTTTTGCAGTTTGCTGTTCATTTACCACTTCGATTTTTACCCGTGTAACGCCATCCCGGATCAGTCCTATGGACTCGGCAGCCTTGCGGGAAATATCGGTTACGTAGCCATCCAGATATGGACCGCGGTCATTTACGCGCACGACGACCGATTTTTTATTGTCCAGCCGGGTTACTTTGATTTTTGTGCCAAAAGGCAGCGTTTTGTGCGCGCAAGTGAGCAGGTTTTTATCGTATTTTTCGCCACTCGATGTTTTTCTTCCATGAAGATTATCGGCATAATAGCCGCATTTGCCGTACTCGACACTTGTTTTTTTTGTTTGGGCGAAGAGTGCAGTGGTTGTCAGGAGACTGAAAAGACCGGTGAACAGGATTATGGTTAGGCGCATCATAAAGTGGTTTTAATGTTAAGAATTGATAACAAAGATAATACAAGTTCCAGTTGAAATGCAAGGGAATAGCTTGATTTTCAGATATTTGGGCAAAAAACGAATTTCTGCTGCAAATATTTGCGCTGAATAAACGTCTTTTCGTATCAAAATATGCAAAAAATTACCGCTCTTGACCGCCAAAGAACAATTTACATAGATGGCGCAGCCGGACGCCGGCAGGATATTCCCTTCCAGCCGGAATTGCTCGCACAACGCGCGCGCCTGGCTATGCGTCCGGAGGCTTTCGCCTATATTGCCGGCGGCGCAGGTTTGGAAGATACGGTGAAAACAAATGCCGGTGATTTTGCTCATTGGCGTATCGTGCCCAGGATGCTGCGAAACGTGGAAGAGCGGGATACTTCCCTGACCTTGTTTGGACGGGCCATGCCTGCGCCGTTTTTCCTGGCGCCTGTCGGCGTACTGGAAATGGCGCATCCGGAAGCCGACCTTGCCGTGGCGAGGGCGGCGGCCCAACTGGGCATACCATATATATTTTCCAACCAGGCTTCCGTTCCCATGGAGACCTGCGCCGCGGCGATGCAGGATACGCCCCGCTTTTTTCAGTTGTACTGGAGTCGTTCCGATGAGTTAGTGGTCAGTTTTTTGCAACGTGCCGAGGCCTGCGGTTGTACCGGCATTGTTGTTACGCTCGATACCACCATGCTGGGCTGGCGCACCCGCGACCTGGAACTGGCTTCCCTGCCCTTTTTAAAAGGTATGGGCATTGCACAATATACCTCGGATCCTGTTTTCCGCCGGTTAATGGACGAACCTGCCGAAGCCCCGGTTGCCAAACCGCGGATCACCTGGGAAGCTATTCGAACCCTGATCAGCGCAAACCGAAAGTATCCCGGGCCCTTTTGGAACAATCTCCGGTCCGGGGCCGGCCTGAAGGCAGTGCGCACCTTTATCCGGCTATATTCCCGGCCTAATATCACCTGGACTGATCTCCCTTTTTTACGCAAACACACCCGCCTGCCCATTATTTTAAAAGGCATTTTACATCCCGATGACGCCCGGAAAGCGCTCGATTACGGCATCGACGGCATATATGTTTCCAATCACGGCGGCCGCCAGGTAGACGGGGCGATCAGCGCTATCCGGGCTTTGCCAAAGGTAGTGGAAGCCGCGCGTGACAAAGTCCCGGTGCTGGTGGACAGCGGATTCCGGGGTGGCGCCGACGTATTTAAGGCGCTGGCACTCGGCGCCGCGGCCGTCGGGATCGGCCGGCCCTATTGTTATGCGCTGAGTATCGGCGGCCAGGCCGGCGTGGAAACCTTGCTGGCCAACTGGCTGGCCGACTTTGAACTGACCATGGGCCTGGCAGGATGTAAAAACCTGGAAGAAGTGCGGGCAAGTAAGCTAGTGATGAGTGATGAGTGATGTTGATGAGGGGGCCATCACTCATCACTCATCACTCATCACTCATCACTAGCTTACTACTTTCCGCTGAAAAGGATTTTTCCGCTTGACTGCAACTTGCCTTGCCGGAGGTCAAACCAATATACGCCGTTTTGTTCAAAGCATGTTGCCGGAACGTGGAACACCGGCTGACTGCTTGCCATTTCATAAATGATTTGCCCCTTGCTGTTGAATATCCGCACTTGCGTTTCTGCTTGTTGCTTACCCTGAATTTTGAACCAGCAACCGTCAAGTCCGAAAGGATTCGGATAGGTTTGTACCTGAAGCGTGGCGGCAGCGGTATTTTCCCAATTTATAAAGGGACGTAAAGCCGTACCATCCGGCAGAAATGCGGCGGGTGGAGTGGGGGAGGGGCCGGCATGGAGCGCGCCGTTTAAATGACCGGTAGCCTTTGCCCGAAACACTGCTTTGAACAGAGCGCTTCCATCTGCTTTCACTTTTGGATAGCCGAGACGAAGATTTGCCGGATTTTCAGCGCAAAATGTGAAACAATTTTTTCCACCCGGTTTTAAGGCGAAATGCTCAACCGCGACCCCGGCCGCCAAAGGCTCTATTCGCTGTAAATCAAGTATTTGCGGATCGAACGTTATGGTGAACTGCGCCCCCGCCAGGTTTGCCCATTCTGCTGAAACGACCGTTTCCACCCGGTCGCCCGGACGGAAGTACTGATCCTGCATGTTAATTGGCCAAGCGCCTTGCCACCGCTCTTCCGCCTGCCCTGCAAAGGCCGGAGAAGCGCTGCCGTTCACGTCGCCGACTTTCAATCCGGTAAAATGCACGGCAATCGGCTGGGCCGGCGGTTGGGCGGGCAGGGATGGGTTGGCAACTTCCGGAAAAATGGTACTGAACGGGTTGTTGGGGTTCGGAAACGTAAAGTCGTTCGGTATAAATCGCCAGGAATTGGAATTCGGAAATGTCTGATCCAGGCCCAGGATAAGTTTGCGCAGGGTGACAATGTCGAAGGTGGTGATACTGCGCGAGTTATTGGCATCGGCGGCGATCAATTTATAAGGCGAATTAAGCGAGTCCAGGCCGAGTATATGTTTGTTGATCAGCACCAGATCGAAGGTGCTTACGCCGTTGAGCGGGTCACTGTTCAACACCGGGCGGATACCGGAACTCAGACATTGCGCGCCAAAAAGGATGGCGTATTCTCCATTGGGATCGGTGTTTTGGAGCGGTTGGTTGCACACTTCCACCTCGGCGATACCCTGGCCGGCTTCCGTTTTGATGGTACCGGCAATCAAAAGGGAATTCGCGGGCGGCTGGATGGAGAACACGGAATCGATGGGATAAGTCCACAGCCCGCGCGCATGGGTGGCGGCAACCAGCTCGTTACGCACCGGGTTTCGTTCCAGGTCGAAAACAGGTATAAAAGGCATGCTGACACCCAGGCGTTGCCATTGTTGCCCGCTGTTCAGACTGAGGTATACGCCTGCGTCAGTGGCGGCAAACAAAACGCTGTCGGCATGACCCGGCAACACCAGCAGGTCATTCACCGGTATGTTGGGCAGGTTTCCGCTGATGTTCGTCCAGGTTTGGCCGTTGTTGTCCGAGCGGTGAACGTGCGGGATATACTCATTGTCGCGAAAGCCCGAATGGGTGACGAATATCCGGCTGGAAAGGGTGGGAGAGGCGATCACCGAGGTGACGTACCGGTCGGGCAAACCGGCCGTGATGTTTGTCCATGCGCCCTTGGGTTCGGCGCGCCAAACATTCCCGTCGGAGGTGCCGGCCAGCAGTTTTTCGGCCAGCACCGGCGACTCGTCGACGCAGGTAATGGTGTGAAAACGCGGCTCGTAGATCACTCCGTCAGTCAGGTCGCCGGAGATCGGGCCCCAGCCGGAGCCATTTTCAGAAAAATACATCCGGTAGGTGCCCGCGTACAAGCGCCCCGGTACGTGAGGGCTCATCACAAAAGGCAGATCCCAGCTACAGCGATCGTCGGTACCCAGGCAGGGCTCTCCATAACTCCAGGTGGTGCCGCCGTCGGTCGTTTTATGAATTTCGCCGTTTTGGGTTTCCACCCAGAACAGTTTGGGGTCGTCGGGATGAAAGGCCGTGCGAAAACCGTCGGCGGAAAAAACGGATGCCCAGCTGTTGTATATGCTGCCGTTGCCTTTGCGGATGCCGTTGTCCTGCGCGCCGGCCCAGTATATGTTGGGCTCGTGCGGATTGAAGTTGGTGCGGTAGAACTGGGTGGTGGGCAGGTTATTGCTTTTTTTCCAGGCCATTTGACCGGGCGGGTTGCGGTACACGCCGCCGTCGCATCCCAGGTAACGCACGCCGTTTTCGGCAAACTGCACGTCATGTATATCGGCGTGCGCGTTGGCCGCGGGTTGCCATTGGGTGCTGCCGGCGGCTTTTCGCCAGAGCAGTATGGCTAAAAAATATACTTCTTCGTCGTTCACTGGGTTCAGCCGGATCTTACCGAAATACCAACCAAAATTGGCGCAGGCGTCTTCGAGCGCCACGATGTTCATGCTCGTCCAGGTGGCGCCGCCATCGGTCGATTTGTACAGTCCGCCCGGGGTGGACAATGAGTCGACGTATACGGCATATAGTTTATTGGGGGTATGCTGTGAAATGGCCAACCCGGTACGACCCATGATGCCAGTGGGCAAACCGCCGCCGAGTTGGGTCCAGGTTTCGCCGCCGTCGGTTGTTTTGTATACCCGCGCGTGCGGCCCGTAAATGAGTGATTCCTGGTTGTTCCGGATACGATCCCAGAAAGAAGCGTACAGAACTTGCGGGTTGAAGGGGTCCATCACCAGGTCGCTGGCGCCGGCCTGGGTACTGACAAATAAAACTTTTTGCCAGCTGAGCCCGCCGTCTAAACTTTTATACACGCCCCGGTGTTCATCACGCACGTACGGATTGCCCATAATGGCCGTGTACAACACGGCGGAATTCGACGGATCGACGAGCACTTTGGAAATAATTCCTTCCTGGCCGAGCGCGAGGTAATTCCAGGTTTCGCCGCCGTCGGTACTTTTGTACAAGCCGTTGCCGTTAAAAGTTATGGCGGGCATGTTGGGGTCGCCGGTGCCGGCATAAACGATGTCCGGGTTATTCAGGTCGTAGGTGATATCGCCGATAGCGAGGTCCAATTGGTCGTCGAAAACCGGCCGCCAATTGGCGCCCGCATCCGTGGTTTTAAAGATGCCGCCGCCGGAAAACCCGGCCAGAACGATGCTGTCGTTTCCGGGTTTGATGGCAATGGCGTTTACCCGGCCCGCCACGTTGCCGGGCCCCTGGAGCGTCCAATCGGCGCTGTTGTTATCCGGCTTCGGAAACTTGCCGTATTTTTTGACAAATTCGAACCGCAGGCCGGTCATTTTTTTACGCCAGCCTTTCCAGTCGAAATCGCGGTCGGGATAAGAACGCTGGAAAGAGAAAAGGTCGTAAGGCGCGGATTTGTCCCGGAGGCGTTCGTTTTCAGATTTGCCCGGTGTTTTATGGCAGGAAAACGAGGCGGTAAGCAGGATAAGGAATAAAATACAGGAGTAAAATCGTGTCATGGGCAAATGTATCGATTAGTATCAGGCAGCAAAAACCAAGCCCCTTTTGTTACGATTACGAAACTTTGAAAGTTTCGCAAACGCGCGTCAAATTACGGCAATTTTAAAAAACGGTCAAACATCATGCAGCAGCGCCAGCCGGCATACCCCGAAAACCTGATCTTCCACCCGTACAACATCATGTTGTTTTTGCTGTTGTTCGGGCTGACGGCCCTGTTTCTGGCGCTGACTATCGGGTACGTTTATATCCGTGTTACGATGGGCATACCGCCGGTACAATTACCCTGGCTTTTTCTGGCAAACACCCTGATCCTGCTGGGCAGCAGCTACACGATGATACGCGCCCGGCAGAATTACCTCGACGATAATACGGCCGCCTATCAACGCAATCTGAAACGCACGATCTGGCTTTCCGTATTGTTCATGGCCATGCAAACGGTAGCCTGGTGGTGGCTGTTTCAGATGAACCACACGGCGCTGAATTCTTCCACGACCGCCGCATTTTTGTACGTACTTTCCTTTGCGCACCTGGCGCACGTCATCGCCGGCCTGCCATTCCTGATCATTTTTTACAACACCGCCCGCAAACGTATGGTCGACCCCGTCACGGTACTGGTCTATTTTTCCGACCCGGAAAAAAGGCTGAAACTGCGGCTTCTGACGGTTTATTGGCATTTTCTGGATGTTTTGTGGATTTACCTGGTCGTTTTTCTTGGCGTAAATACCCTGATTTGACTTTAACG
>CALEYM010000166.1 GCA_937926185.1 uncultured Bacteroidota bacterium
GTCAATGGTATTCCGGGCGCGGTTTCTCCTAATATTCCGGAAAGTATCTTCTGGTTCTCCAATATTATCATCCTGACCTCCGGCACCATTTTCTGTATGTGGCTGGGCGAACGGATCACCGATAAGGGCATCGGCAACGGCGTGTCGCTGATCATTATGACCGGTATTATCGCCCGCCTGCCGCAATCTTTCGTGTTTGAATTCCAAAAATTGTTCGGCGACGGCCAATTACTCCTGTTCTTTATCGAACTGGCCTTCTTCTTTATCATCGTGATGGCCACGGTGCTGGTCATACAGGGCATACGGCGCATTCCCATACAGTTCGCCAAACGAATGGTCGGACGCACCGGCGGTTCCCTGCCGCAGTCCAGCGCGCGGGATTACCTGCCGCTCAAAGTCAACTCCGCCGGCGTAATGCCCATCATCTTCGCCCAGGCACTGATGTTTTTGCCGGCCACGGCTTTCCAATACCTGTCCGGCGAAGACGCCCAGGCGGGAGGCCGCATTCACATGTTCAACGATATTTACTCGCTTGGATATAACCTGGTGTTCTTCGTCCTGATCGTCGTATTCACGTATGTTTATACGGCCCTGATGATCAACCCCACCAACTACGCGGAATACCTGAAACGCAGTAATGCCTTCATTCCGGGCGTAAAACCGGGTGAAGCGACTGCCGCCTATATCGATAACATCATGACCCGCATAACCCTGCCGGGCGCGGTATTCCTCGGACTGATCGGCGTACTGCCTTCCTTTGCCGCCACCCTCGGCGTCAACCAGCAGTTCGCCCTGTTCTTTGGCGGCACCACGCTGCTCATCATGGTGGGCGTGGCGCTGGATACGCTGCAGGTCATTGAAAGTTACTTACTGACAAAAAAATACGACGGTTTGATCAAATCCGGACGCATTCAGGGCCGCACTACCCAGGGCATCCAGGTCGGTCAACCGCAGTAAACAAATATCATGGCAGGTCTCTTTAGCAGCGGTTCGGAGGGCAAAAAAGTCTTCTACAAAACCGACGAGGAAATCGAATTGATGCGGGAGGCCAATCTCGTGGTGTCCAAAACGTTGGCCCACGTCGGTAGTATTCTGAAACCGGGCATTTCCGGCCAGGAAATTGACAGCATAGCGGAAGCATTTATCCGCGACCATCGCGGGCGCCCGGCCTTCAAAGGTTACCACGATTTTCCAGCCTCCCTCTGCGTGTCGTACAACGACATCGTGGTGCACGGTATTCCGAGCAAACGCGAGTTTCGCGAAGGCGATATCGTTTCCGTGGATTGTGGGGTAGAGCTGGACGGATACTTCGGCGACGCCGCCTTCACCTTTGCCCTCGTAGGCGTGGAAGAACCCGTCATGGAACTGCTTCGCGTGACATACGCTTCTCTCTACAAAGGTATCGAACAGGCCGTCGCGGGAAAACGTGTAGGCGATATATCCTTCGCCATCCAGTATTACTGCGAACGCGAACACCCTTACGGTATCGTGCGGGAACTGGTCGGACACGGCATCGGTCGTTCCATGCACGAAGACCCAGAAGTGCCCAATTATGGCAAACGGGGCAAAGGCCCCCTTCTGCAACCCGGACTGGTGCTGGCCATCGAACCCATGGTCAACATGGGCGTCAAGGAAGTTTATCAGGCCGAAGACGGCTGGACCATTCATACCAAAGACCGGAAACCCAGCGCGCACTACGAACACTCGGTGGCCGTGCGCAAAGGAAAACCGGATGTTTTATCCGATCACCGGTATATTTTGGAGGCAATAAAAAATAATCCTTCGGTGCAAGAAATTTCGCCGAAAAGTTAGAACTTTGCAGCCCGAAATTTTAACGGGCATTTTTATGGCAAAAGAAGACCTGATTAAACAAGACGGCGTAGTGACAGAAGCACTTTCCAATGCGAATTTCAAAGTTCGCCTGGAAAACGGACATATCATCCTCGCCAATATCTCCGGCAAAATGCGCATGCACTACATCCGCATTATTCCCGGCGATAAAGTATCGGTCGAAATGTCGCCTTATGATCTGACCCGCGGTCGCATTATTTACCGCTACAAATAAAAGCGCCCCATAAATACAGGATTTTGACTTAATACAACTGCAAAATAATAACCGACATGAAGGTTAAACCGTCGATAAAAAAACGCTCCGTTGATTGCAAGATCGTGCGCCGCAAAGGCAAGCTCTACGTCATCAACAAAAAGAACCCCAAATTCAAACAACGTCAAGGATAATTTTTAGTTATGAGTTATGAGTTATAAGTTATGCGTACCGACGCTAACGAATTGCTCCTGACTCATAACTCATCACTCATAACTCATAACTCATTATGGCTCGTATTGCTGGTGTTGACTTGCCCCGGAATAAAAGAGGGGTCATCGGACTGACCTATATCTATGGTGTAGGCGCGTCGAGCGCCCGGGACATCTTGTCCAAGGCCGAAATCGATGAAAACACTAAGGTGGAACAGTGGACGGACGACAATATTAAAACCATCTCCCGTATCCTGGCCGACGAATACAAAACGGAAGGCCAGCTGCGCTCCGAGGTGCAACTGAACATCAAACGCCTCATGGATATCGGTTGCTACCGCGGCCTGCGTCACCGGAAGGGGTTGCCCCTTCGCGGCCAACGCACCCGCACCAACGCCCGTACCCGTAAAGGAAAACGGAAAACGGTGGCCAACAAGAAAAAAGCTACGAAGTAAATGAGGGTTTAGAGGGTTTATGAAGGTTTATGAAGGTTTATGAAGGTTTATGAAGGTTTATGGGGTTTAGTTTCTAAACCATCTCAACCATCTAAACTTTCTAAACTATCTCAACCATCTCAACTTTAAAAAATAAAATATTTCAAATACAATGGCAAAAGGCGCTGCAAAAAAAGTCGTAAAGCGTAAAGTAAAAATCACTCCCGAGGGGATGGTCTACATTCAGGCCAGCTTTAACAACATCATTATCTCCATTACCAATAAACAGGGAGAAGTGGTGTCCTGGTCGTCGGCTGGCAAATCCGGCTTCCGCGGCTCGAAGAAAAACACGCCTTATGCTGCCCAGGTGTCGGCTAACGACGCCGCCAAAACGGCTTTTGAAGCCGGTATCCGTTCGGCGGAGGTTTATGTAAAAGGTCCGGGCTCAGGCCGCGAAGCTGCTATCCGCGCGATCGACCAGTCCGGCATCAAAGTGACCACCATCAACGACGTAACCCCGATGCCGCACAACGGCTGCCGCCCGCCCAAACGCCGGAGGGTGTAACATTAAAAAAGAATTGACCACATTTATATAAAATGGCTCGTTATACTGGACCAACCACCAAAAAAGCCCGCACGTTTGGCGACGCGATCTACGGGTATGACAAATACTTCGAACGCCGCAAATATCCGCCCGGACAACATGGCCTGACCCGTAAGAAAAAGACGAGTTCGGACTATGCCCACCAGTTGTCGGAAAAACAAAAAGCGAAATACACGTACGGTGTTTTGGAGCGCCAGTTCCGCCGCACCTTCGTCAACGCTACGCGCCGGCACGGTGTAACGGGCGAAGTACTGTTGCAACTGCTCGAAGCGCGTTTGGACAACACCGTTTATCGCCTGGGAATTTCCCCGACCCGCAAGGGCGCCCGCCAATTGGTGGGTCACCGCCACATTACGGTCAACGGAAACGTGGTGAATATTCCCTCCTATTCGCTCAAACCGGGCGACGTGGTGGCCGTGCGCAGCAAATCCAAAGGACTGGAAATGGTAACCACCCACGTGGGCGCCAAAACCAGCGACGTGCGAAAATTCGGCTGGCTGGAATGGAACCCGGATAAAATGCAGGGCACCTTCCTGACCTATCCGCAACGAGATCAGATACCGGAAAAGATCAATGAACAGTTGATCGTCGAATTATACTCGAAATAATCCGCATAATAGAAAAACGGTTGGCCTTCGGTTTCGGATGCCAACCATTTTCGCGTTTATGCCGACCCCGCCTCCGAAGATCAAAATGTCTCATTTACAGCATCCAGCATTTCAAATATGAGTATACTCAATTTCCAGAAGCCCGACAAAATCCTGCTTCAAAAGGCTACCGACTTCGAAGGCATCTTTGAATTCAAACCGCTCGAACCCGGCTTCGGCCAAACCGTCGGCAACTCGCTGCGCCGCGTATTGCTTTCCTCCCTGGAAGGTTATGCCATCAGCGCCGTGCGCATCGGCGGCGTGGATCACGAATTCGCCACCATCCGCGGCGTCGTGGAAGACGTGGTGGATATCGTGCTGAATATGAAACAGGTGCGCCTGAAACCGCTGATCCAGGACGACAAAGGCCAGCCGGAAAAAATCTACCTCACGTTCAGCGGACGGGAAGAATTCCGCGCCGGCGACATCGAGGAGTTCACCAACGTATTCAAGGTGATGAACCCCGATCTGCTCATCTGCCGCATGGAACCCTTCGTGACCCTTGAGCTGGAACTCACCATCTCCAAAGGCCGCGGCTACCAGCCCGCCGACGATGGCGCTCCCAAAGACGCGATCATCGGCGTGATCCCCATCGATGCCATTTACACCCCCATCAAAAACGTCGCCTATAAAGTGGAAAACACCCGCGTAGGCCAGCGCACCGACTACGAAAAACTGACCATCGAAGTGAAAACGGACGGCACCATCCACCCGGAAGACGCCATCCGCGAAGCCAGCCGTATCCTGATCCAGCACCTGATGCTGATCACCGACGACAATATCACCTTCGATACGCCGGCCAGCCGCGAAGAAAACGTGGTGGACGAACACATCCTCCACATGCGCAAACTGCTGAAAACGTCGCTGGAAGACCTCGACCTCAGCGTGCGCGCCTACAACTGCCTCAAGGCCGCCAAAATCAACACCCTGGCCGAACTGGTCCGCTACGATACCCACGAACTGCTTAAGTTCCGCAATTTCGGTAAAAAATCGCTCGTCGAAATCGAAGAACTCCTGCAGGACAAGGGCCTGACCTTCGGCATGGACCTGTCGAAGTACAAACTGGACGAAGAGTAATTTTTTAGTGATGAGTGATGAGTGATGAGTGATGAGTGATGAGTGATGAGTGTAATCTTCTCAGACTCATCACTCATCACTCATCACTCATCACTCCTTCTTGTTCATTTATTTTTTAACAAGTGTAGTAACCGTCGAGCGTTGAGAGTAACGGGGCGTCGGGTTGAGGGGTCTAAAAAACTCATCACTCATCACTCATCACTCATCACTAAAAAAACCGCCCCGGTGCTGCCACCAGTATTTAGGTAAACATTATGCGTCACGGAGACAAAATTAACAACCTGGGCCGCACGGCCTCCCACCGCCGCGCCCTGCTGGCCAACCTGGCCATCGCGCTGATCGAACACAAACGTATCACCACCACCCTGGCCAAAGCCAAAGCGCTGCGCCGCTACGTGGAGCCGCTCATCACCAAAGCCAAAGACAATACTACCCATTCCCGCCGCGTGGTGTTCAGCTATTTGCAAAATAAGGAAGCCATCAAAGAATTGTTCGGCGAGGTAGCCCAGAAAGTGGGCGATCGTCCGGGCGGTTACGTGCGCGTCATCAAACTCGGCTTCCGCCGGGGCGACGGCGCCGAAACGGCTATGATCGAACTGGTGGATTTCAACGAGGTGTACAACCCGAACGCGGGTAAGGTGAAAACGACGAAGAAAACGCGCCGCGGTGGTGGCGCCAAAAAAGCCGCTGAAGCCGGGATAGCGGCCGCCGTTGCAGCGCCGGCCGTAGCAGAAGCCGTTGAAGCGGAAGAAGAAGCGGGAGAAGAGGAGGTTTTGGAATCGACCCGCGACACGATCATCGAAGACGTGACCCACCAAACGGGCGCCGGTGAAATAGCGGACGAAACGACGGAAGAAGAAGAAAAGAAAGAAGATTAATAAATTGAGTTAGTTGTATAACAAGGCGGCGCCTGCATCGTGAGGATGCAGGCGCCGTTTTGCTTTGGGGTAGGGCGTAAACGGCCCCTGTCCCGCAAATCAGCCCCTTTACAGATCTCGGAGCACCCATTTCGCTTAAAATTTTAAGCAAGTTGGCTAAATTTAACGTGAGTTTTGGCTAGATCATGGCCT
>CALEYM010000167.1 GCA_937926185.1 uncultured Bacteroidota bacterium
GATGTCGCCCTTTCAGGGCTTCTCCCCACGTCGTAGCCCCGAAGGGGCGTCATCACACAGGGCGGCGCCCTGCGTTACCGATGTCGCCCTTTCAGGGCTTCTCCCCACGTCGTAGCCCCGAAGGGGCGTCATCAATAGCATAGGGCAACGCCCTATGAACTATAACGCCCAAAGTCACCATCTAACAATTGGGCCATCAATCCCAAACGTACCGTTCATCATATTCTACCCGGTATTTTTTCAGAAATGCCCGGAACTCGTCTTTGAAGTCGCGTTTCCGGTGATGTTCAGCCTGGTTTTCAATATACCGTACCACGACATCAGTTTGTGCCGGATTGACCGAAAACGCACCGTATCCGTCCTGCCAGTAAAAACTTTCATAGGGTTGGCCCTTCGTTTTTATCCATTTCGACGACCGTTTTTTGACTTCTTCCAACAAATCCATCAGGGCAATTTTTTTGGACAGGATGCACAATATATGCACGTGATCGTCATGCCCGCCTACTTGTACCGGGTGACATTCGAGGGCCTGGCACACACCGCCCAGGTAGGCGAATAATTCCGGTTTGATAGGGTCGTCTATGAGGGGTTGCCGGTGTTTGGTGCTGAAGGTAATGTGTACGTAGATTTTGGCGAGTGATTGTGGCATAAGATTAGGTTTAGGTTAAGTTTACAGTCACAGGGCGCCGCCCCGCGTTCCCGATTCACAGGGCGCCGCCCCGTGTTACTGATGTCGCCCTTTCAGGGCTTCTCCCACGGCATTTCCCCGAAGGGGCGCCATCACTAGCGTAGGGCAACGCCCTACGGAACCAGAGAACGATACACAATACTCTGCAGCCGCGGCCGGTAATTCCCCGTGATCAGCAGGTTGTTCGTCATGGTCGGGTAGGTGCGGTTGGAGAGGAAGATAAAGATCAGGTTGCAGTCCGGGTCGGCCCACACGGCGTTGCCGGTGAATCCGGTATGGCCGTACGTATTGGGGCCCGCGAGCGGACTCATGTTCTGGGTCTGTTTGGTATCCAGTTCCTTCATGTCGAAGCCGATGCCGCGGCGGGTGCTGATTTTGGCGCGGGTGGTGAAATGCCGCACGGTTTCGGCTTTCAGGTACCGGCGCCCGCCGTATTCACCCTCGTTAAGCAGCATCTGGAACACTTTGGCCAGATCGTTGGCGTTGCTGAACAGGCCGGCGTGGCCGCTGACGCCGCCGATCATGGCTGCGCCCATGTCGTGCACGTACCCTTGCAGGTGTTGCTGCCGGAAATAGACGTCGTCTTCGGTTGGCGCGCAACGATCCGACCAACCGAGCGCCCAGGGATTGAACGTCATGGTGGCCAGGCCGAGCGGGCGGTAAAAAGTGCGCCGGGCAAACACGTCGAGCGGTTGCAGCGTCAGGTTTTGCAGGGCGCGGGCGGTGAGATAGAGGCCGAGATCGGAGTATTTGTAGTTTTTATTGGGCAGCAGCGGCGAACTGAAAATGCGTTGCCAGATCGTGTCCGCGTAGTCGTCGGCCATATAGAGGTCTTTGGCCACGGGTATTTCATAGCAGGTCATGGCCGCCGGGTGGTAAATTTCCGGGGAGGGGCGCCCCAGCCCGATCAGCGTTTTTTCATAGAACGGTATCCAGGCCTGCAAACCGGCCTGGTGGATCAGGATTTCCTCCACGGTCAGGTCTTTCTTATCGGTCTTTTGCAACTCCGGCACGTAGGTACTCATCGGTTTGGACAGATCCATCAGGCCTTCGTCGACCAATTTCATCGTGGATACCACGGTGGCGGCCACTTTGGTAATGGAAGCCAGGTCGTACAGGTTGTCGAGCGCGACCGGTTGGGAGAGGGTGTCGTAGGTGTACCGTCCGTAAGCCTTGTGCCACACCACCTTGCCGTCTTTAGCCACCAGCAACTGACAACCGGGGGCAGCGCCCGCGGCGATGAGTTCGGCCACCACGTCTTCCATTTGCCGGAGCGTGTCGCTGTTGAGCCCCACGGCCTCCGGCAGGTCGTAGCCCATACGTTTGGAGGCATATTTTTTATCGATGCCCTGGGCGTAGCGGACATAAGGAGCGGCCGTCACCGGCAATTTTCCATGCAGGTCGACGGCGCCGAACAGCGCCTGTGCGGCAATTTCCTGGGTAATGGCTTCTTCGCTATAGGCTTGCAATACTACGGGCGCCTCGTCGAAATAACGCAGGCTGTATGGGTTGCCGAATACCGTGAGCACCACTTTGGTTCGTTCGCACAACCGGTTGATCCACTGAATCTGGCTGTCGCGAAGGCCGAATTTGGTGTCGGGCCGGCGGGTCATGTCGTGCAGACTCAGCAGCACGGCATCGTAGGTGGCGAGGGTGTCGAGCAGGAACGCCGCCCGCGCAGAGTCGATATCTTTGGGGCTGTTAAAATGCGCCAGCGGGGCGTAAAAACCGCAGGTGGTTTGAAAAACGGTGCGATTGGTATCGCCGAGCGCCAAAGTGGCCAGTTTGAGTTTCTCTACCTGTTCAAAACCCACGATGCCGGCGCGGTCGCGCACCAGCGTGAGGGCGCTTTCCACCAGGCGGCGTTTGAGCAGGATGGATTCCGGACGGTTCAGGTCGCGGCGGATATTGGCCACTTCCACGCGCTGTGGTTTGGCGAGGCCGAGGCGGTATTTGGCGCGCAGTATCCGTTTGACGCTGGCGTCGACCTGGCGACGGTCGAGCGAATCGCCGGCCAGGGCCGACTGTATGGCAGCGATAGCCGCACCCACATCACCCGAAAGGCAGATCATATCGTTGCCCGCGCGGAGGGCTTCCAGGTCGGCATAACCCGGCCGGAAGTGTTTGGCCACGCCCTGCATTTCCATGGCGTCGGTAAAGATCATGCCGTCGAAGCCCATTTTATCGCGCAGCAGGTTGGTCACGATCGAACGGCTGAGCGTGGAAGGCCGGTTTTCGCGCGGATCAATGGCCGGCACGTTCAGGTGAGCCACCATAAACGAGCCGATGCCATACTGGATCAGGGTTTTGAAGGGAAACAATTCAAGGCTGTCGAGCCGCTCGTAGGAGCGGGAAATAACCGGCAGGTCGAGATGCGAGTCCACGTCGGTGTCGCCGTGACCGGGAAAGTGTTTGGCGCAGGCCATCACGCCGCCGTCCTGCAGTCCCATCATGTACTGGAAGCTTTTGGCCGCCACGTTGTTGCGGTCTTCTCCGAAAGAGCGGTCGTTGATCACGGGGTTGGCGGGATTGTTGTTCACATCGGCCACGGGGGCAAAATTGACGTGCACGCCCAGGCGCCGGCATTGGCGGGCGATCTCCCGTCCCATTTCGTAGATCAGCCGGTTGTCCTGAATGGCGCCAAGCATGATCTGCCGGGGGTAGGAAATGGTACCGTCTTTGAGGCGCATGCCCAGGCCCCATTCGGCGTCCATCGAGATCATCAGCGGCAAGCGGTCGCTGAGCGCCTGGTACCGGTTGGTCAGTTCGGCCTGGCGCTCGGGCGTGCCCTGAAAAAAACACAGGCCGCCCACGCGGTATTTGCGAACGATATCTTCCACCATCTGTTCATATTCAGGCCCTTTGTCGGAGTGGGCGCGAACCATGAACAACTGGCCCAGCCGTTCTTCTTCGCTCAGGGTGCTGAACACCGAATCGACCCACAGCGCCTCGCGCGGGTCAAAGTCGTGGGAAAGATTGAAACGCCGGTTTTTATTGGCGCTCAGTGCCAGCACAGCCGCCAGCGCCAGGAGGGAGAGTCGAATCGAAATGGGAAACGCGCTTTTCATAAGAGCAAAGGTGCATAAAGATGGCAAATCCTGTATGCACTTTTGCGGGTCAGGTCGGCGTTAATGGGCCGGTAGGGTTAATGGGGGGTGAATTCGTTTAATTGTCGCACAAACCGGGGTTTTGCAAAAAGTCGTTACGCCGGAAATAGTTGATAACTTGGCCAAATATTATTCGATTCCCGCGCAGACGCAATCAATACAATATTTTCTTCAGTGCAATCACAAAATTTTTTATAACACAATGAAAAAGAGACTGTTAACGATCCTCTTGTTATTTGTTGCCATCCTCTCTCTTCAGGCCCAGCGGCAGGAAACGCTTCGCTCCGCGGCCCGCAACAAAGGCGGTTTCGGCGGTTTGTATTTTGTATCCAGCCAGGCCGACGGCGACCCGGGCGGCGGGGCCGGATTCGACGGCGCTTTTATCCGCAACGACTGGTTTTTCGGCGGCTTTATTCAGGCAGAATCGTTCGACCAGCGCCGCATCAACAACCGCAACTACCGGCCCTCCCTTTTCTTCACCGGTCCTTGGGTCGGGTATGCCTACCCTTCTCACAAATTAATTCACTTGTACACTTCCCTGCGGCTGGGCTGGGGCGGCGCCGTGCTGAACCGGCAGGACAACGACCCATTTGACAACGACGATTACAGCGATTTCGTTTTCGTCTTCGCGCCCGAGATAGGCGCCGAAATCAACGCCGTGTCCTGGCTGCGTATCGCCGCCACCCTCGGCTACCGTTCGGTGAGCAACCTGTCGGGCCTGCCGGGGTACTCTCAGCGCGATTTCAACAGCCCGACGTTTGCAATTTCTTTGCGGGCGGGCGCTTTTGGATATAAATAATTTGATGAGTTTGAATTGCCGTTGGATGAAATGCGACGCGGGAAGCACTAATCAAAACGAATCTCCACGATCTGCCCTTCCACAGGAAATACTGCCCAATAACTGATTTGTTTTCCTGAAAAAACCACGGGCAACAACCGGCTCAGCCATCCCGCTGCCGCCACCGCGGATTGCGCCTGCGTTTTCCATTTTTTCATGCCTTCGGCAAAACCGGCGAAAAACAGTACCTGCACTGCCCCGGTACTTTCCATCAGCAAATCAGCCTCCATTTTCAAATAGCGCCGCCCCTGCCAGCCTTCGACCGGGAATTTTGGCTGCCACCGGGTCGGAGAAAAACGAGCGGCGGCAAACTGCCGGAATGCCTCCGATTGCCGGAGCAAGGCTTCTGCCGGCAAGGACTCCGCCACATTCCGGATCAGCAATTGCCGGCCGGCGAGGTCAAGCCGTTGTTCGCGGGCTAAAGCAGGGTCGTCGGCGCAAAGAAAGGTTTGTACTGCTTTTCCAAGGTTTGCCTGGTATTCTCCCTTAAAATCTAACCAGGGCGCAAAAGGCAGCGGTTCACCGAAAGTATACTGAAGCCCATGCGGCGGCCCTTCGGTATACGGATCGATCATCAGGGCGGCCCGGGCAATGTGATAATGGCCGGCACGCGGCGCATGAAAAGGAACAGACGATTCCGCGGCCTGCGATTCGGGGAAATCGCGGGGCATGAACAGGCGTTCGGTCTCGCACAACACCGGTTCGCCGTTCCAGATAAAGGGCGTTTCGTCGCTGTCCGGGTCGAGTGTTGGGATGTCTTCATCGCCCTGGTTGAACACGCGATTGAGCCAGGGCGTGCCTTTTACGTTGGTGGGTAATACGAGGTAATCGCGGGCGCGGGTCAGACCCACGTACAGCAGCCGGGCCTCTTCTTCCAACGCTTGCCTGCGTGCCGCGGCCCATTCCGCGCTTTGACGCAGGGTTTCCTCCAGACGGGTATTGCGCCATTGGTCGCCGTAGGGATTCACCCAATAGCGCAGCCAGCGGTGCCCCAGGATATTGTCAAGGTCGGGCTCTGCGCGTTCGGCGACGAGATTGAGGCCCCAGATTTTTTCTTTTAAGGGCTGGTTCAGGTTGTGGCAAATGGTGACGGGAAATTCCAACCCTTTGCTTTTATGATAAGTCAGCACTTTCACCGCATCGGGGCTTTCGCCGCTGCCCTGCAAATCCTGTTCATTCCGCCCCAACTCGTCGAGCCAGAGCAGGAAACCGCCCAGCGAAGCGGCGGCGTGCAGGCGCTGGCAGGCCGACTCATAGTCGAGCGCATAGCGGCGCAGGCGGTCGAGGTTGTCGAGGCGTTGCGTGGCGTTGCCGAAACGGGCGGCCATGCGGCGCAGGTCCAACTCATCCAGGGCCAGGTTCAGGATTTCCGAGGCGCTCAGGTCGGCGGTACGGGGTCGCAGGTCATTCAGCTGGCGGATAAAATCGTGCCCGCCGGCCCAACGGCCCGGGTCTTCACCGTCGCGCAGGCGTTCGAGGTGGGTGAGCCGGTCGTGCACCAGGTCTTCGAGGGTTTGGGCGCCGGTCAGGGTCAGGATTTCGGCCACGCTCAAAGCATCGGAAGGCAGGAGCAGGTATTTGAGGCAGGCTAGGGCCAGCTTGCCTTCGGGCGTTTCCAGCAGGCCGGCGCGGGCGATAGCGGCTTTCAGGCCGGCCCGGTGCAGGGCTTCGGCCATTTTGGCGCAGCCGTCGTTGCCGCGGCACAACACCGCTATATCGCCGGGGCGGACGGGGCGCGCGCCGTCGCGTTTTTTGGAAAAAACCGGAATGCCGCGATCCAGCAATACCTGTATTTGCGCCGCTATACAATTTTCCATCCAGGGGCTGCCGGGTACCTTGCGGTCGTCGGGTTCGTTGCGGAAATGCCAGTGAATGATGGATTGCGGATTACGGATTGCGGATTGCGGATTACGGATTACAGATTGCGGATTGGCGGTTGACCCGGATAATCCGCAATCTGCAATCCGTAATCCGTAATCGGTAAAGGCCGGTTCCAACGCCACCTGATCCACTGGCAACTCCGGGAATGCGCGGGTGAAAACAGCATTTACGGCGAAGACGATATCCGCCCGGCTGCGCCACGATTTCCGGAGCACATTTTCGGGTCGTACGCCGCCGGTAGCCTTTATAATGGCCTCCATGAGGGCCGGTTCGGCGCCGCGAAAGCCGTAGATGCTTTGTTTGGGGTCGCCCACCCAGATGGAGTGCCGGGCCAGGCGGCTCAGTTGCAGGAAAATATCGAGCTGGATAGGCGAGGTATCCTGAAATTCGTCGACGAGCAGCAGATCGAGTTCTTCGCGCAGGGCGTCGCGCACACTGTCGATGCGCAGCAGGCGGCTGACGTAGGTTTCCATATCCGTGTAATCGATCAGGCCGCGTTTTTTCTTGTATTGTTCGTATTCGACGAGGGCATCCATGGCGATGTCGAATACGGTTTCTATAAATTGCCGCACGTCGGTCCGGAACTGGCGGTGTTCGTCGTGACTGAGCGCAAAGGTGTGCAGGTCATCGAACAGATCGCGGCTTTTAGCCCCCACTTTCACCTTGCTGATCTTCACCCACTCGTGCCAGTATAGTTCGCCGCGCCATTTAAGCTGGTTCTGAAGGTTGCGGAGTTCTTCGGCGGCCTCGCGGGTGGTTTTGGTGCCGTCGGCTTCGTTGGCATCGAGGGCGGTCACCGTCTGGTCGATAAGGGCGATAAGGCGGTTATTCCACTGGACGGCGCCGGCGGCGTTTTCGGGCGGGAGCAGGCGTTCGAAGGATTCCGCGGAGCGTTGTTTGCTGGTTTCCAGCACGTCGCGGGTGAAGTTGTTGGCGCGGGCCACGTCGGTCAGTTCCCGGATGTCGCGCCGCCAGTCATAAGGGTTGCCGTCCGTTTTTTTGGTGAGGCCGAGGCGGTCGGCCAGGGTATTCATGGTTTCGATGCGCTGCCCGGTGAGCGCCTGGGCCAGCGATTCGTTGAACAGGCGCTGCTGGTCGGCGTCGGCGATGATCTCCACCAAGGGCGACACGCCGGCCTCGAAGGCAAAACGCTGCAACAGCCGTACGCCGATGCTGTGCACCGTACCGATAAGCGCGCTGCCCAGTTCGTTGGCTGCTTCGGTTTTGCCCGATTCCAGCAGGCGGGCGCGCACACGCTCCTGCAATTCGGCGGCAGCCTTCTGTGTAAAGGTGGTAGCAATGATCCCGCTGGCCCGTACGCCGTTTTCCAGCAGTTCAACCATGCGCCCGGTCAGGGTGTAGGTTTTGCCGCTACCCGCGCCTGCGGAGAGGATGGTGATGTTTAAACCGGCAGACGGTGGACGGCTATCGGTGGACGGTGGACGGTGGACGGTGGACGGTGGCATATCGGGGGCTAAGTTCGGAATTTTTACTTCCGGATAAAGTAGACTGCCAGCACTAAAAACACAAATCCCACAAAGTGATTCCACTTCAGCGACTCGTTTTTAAAAAACAACAGGGTAAATACCGTGAACACCACCAGCGTGATCACTTCCTGCGCCACTTTGAGTTGCAACAGCGTGAACGGCCCACCGTTTGCGTGATACCCGATGCGGTTGGCCGGCACCATAAAACAATATTCCAGAAAGGCAATCAGCCAACTGGCCAAAATGATGCCGAACAATCCCGTTTTCTGGAAAAATTTCAGGTGCTGGAATTTTAAATGGCCGTACCAGGCGAAAGTCATAAACACGTTGGATAGCAACAGCAGAGCAATGGTGGAAATTCCGCGCATAAATTTTGGTTGAATTCGTTGAAGAGGTTTAACGGGTTGCGGGTTGCGGGTTAACGGGTTGATTAACCTTTGGTATCCCTGACTTACTATGCCAAGAGTTGAGGAATCCCTTAACCAGCAACCTATTATTTTTGCGCGCAAAAATCAATCAAAATCAAACCATGCACTACCTGAAGTTTCCGCTTTTTATTTTTTCCCTGCTGCTTATCCTTTTTTCCTGCAAAAACAAACCCACCGCCAGTACCAAAACCGCTACCGACGCCCAGTTACCGGCAGGTTTTCTGGATTTTTACGACAAATTTCACCGGGACAGCGCCTTCCAGATGTCCCATATCCAATGGCCGTTGCGCGGCGAAACCGCGGTGCAAATGGACAGTACCCGCCGCGAAAAACAACTGGCCTCCTGGGAACCCCAAACCTGGAACCTGCAACACCCCGTCGATTTCAATTCCGGCGAGTTCAAACGCGAGTGGGAAACCATGGGCGAAGACTTCGTGATCGAACGTATCCGATACGCGGCGGCCAACTACGGCCTCGAACGCCATTTCATGCGCCGCGAAGACGGCGAATGGGAGCTGATCTATTACGCGGATATGCAGGAGACGGGACAGTGAGGGCGGGTTTGCAGAGATTTGCTTATTCTTGCGTCGTCAAACCATCTGAAACCCGCTTCGCATGCCTTTATTCCAAACTTCCGTACTGAAAAAGTACCTGGCTGAACTCGACGCCGCCAAGGTTCAGGCCGCTTTTGCCGTATTTCAGTCGCATTTCGCCGACCCGGTCAAACAGGAAAACATCCGCAACGCCAAAGAAGAACAATTCCAGGAAGGTTTCCTGCGCGAGCTGTTCGTGGACGCGCTCGGCTACACCCTCAACCCCTCGCCGGACTATAACCTGAGCACCGAATTCAAAAACCAGACCGACGCCAAAAAAGCCGACGGCGCCATCATGGCCGGCGGCACAGCCCTCGGCGTCATCGAACTGAAAGGCACGAACACCACCGATTTTAAAAAAATAGAAGAACAGGCTTTTCGCTACAAAAACAACCAGAAAGGCTGCCGCTACGTCGTCACCAGCAATTTCGAACGCCTGCGCTTCTACATCGACGACGCCACCGACTACGAGGAATGGGACCTGTTCAACCTCGCGCCCGAACGCTTCGCCCTGCTGTACCTCTGCCTTGCCAAAACCAACCTGCTGACCCACATCCCGCTGGCCATCAAGGAAAACAGCGTGGCCCAGGAGGAAAACGTCACCAAAAAACTATACGCCGACTACCGCGACTTCAAACGTACCCTCTTCGCCGACCTGCGCGCCCGCAACCCCGAATACGACGCGCTGCTGCTGTACAAAAAGACCCAGAAACTGCTCGACCGCCTGCTGTTCATCTTCTTCGCCGAAGACCGCGGCCTGCTGCCGCCCAACAGCATCCACGAAGTGCTGATGCAGTGGCAGGAACTGCGCGACAAATACGACGAACCCGTCAGCCTCTACGGCCGCTTCCGCAAATACTTCGGCTACATGAACACCGGCCACCAGGGGCAAAAACACGAAATTTTCGGCTACAACGGCGGCCTCTTCGCCCCCGACGACACGCTCGACCACCTGAAAGTGGGCGACACCGCCCTCTTCAACGGCGCTATGGCCCTCTCCCGCTACGACTTCGTGTCGGAAGTGGACGTGAATATCCTCGGCCACATCTTCGAACACTCGCTCAACGAAATAGAAGAAGTGCAGGCCGAACTCGAAGGCCGCGCCGTGGACAAGGGCAAAACCAAACGCAAAAAAGACGGCGTTTTCTACACCCCCAAATACATCACCCAATACATCGTGGAAAACACCGTGGGCGCCCTGTGCCGGCAAAAACAAGCCGAACTCGGCCTGCGCGACGAAGATTACGCCGAATTCCGGAAAGATAAAGCCCAACGCAAACAACTGCACGCCCGCCTCGACGCCTACCGCCAATGGCTGCTCGGCATCACCATACTCGACCCCGCCTGCGGCTCCGGCGCTTTCCTCAACCAGGCCTTCAATTTCCTCATCGACGAACACGCCCGGCTCGACCGCCTCCAGGCCTCCCTCTTCGGCGACGCCCTCACGTTTACCGACGTGGACCTCGCCATCCTCGAACACAACCTCTACGGCGTAGACCTCAACGAAGAATCCGTCGAAATCGCCCAACTCGCCCTCTGGCTGCGTACCGCCAAAAAAGGCCGGAAACTCAGCGCCCTCTCCCACAACCTGCGTCGCGGCAACTCCCTCATCGACGACCCCGCCGTGGCCGGCGACGCGGCGTTCAACTGGCAGGCGGCATTCCCGGAAGTGTTTAAGAAGGGTGGGTTCGATGT
>CALEYM010000168.1 GCA_937926185.1 uncultured Bacteroidota bacterium
ATTGCGCCCCGTCGATGCCCAGAGAAGGTACGCTATTCTCGCTTCTATTGGCATTCACTTCGGGGTCGAATCCCGTGTATTTAGTCAGAATAAAAAGGTTTTGTCCGGTCAGGAAGATATTCACACCTTTAAATGGTTTCAGGGCGTATCCTGCATCATAAGCCAGGGTCAGATTCGCCATTCTCCAATAGCTGCCATTTTCAATATATCGTGAAGATGGGGTAACCGGATTCGACAAGGATTCTTTGACCGGATTTTGATAAACAGACAAAGCGATATTTCTGCCGGTATTAATACCCGCAACATTTAAAAGATTCAGCATCATATTGTTGAAAATGGACTGCCCGAAAGCCCCATTCATATTGGCTTCAAGCGACAGGCGTTTATACCGCAAGTTGGTGCTGAAACCGAGTAATGCTTTAGGATTGGGGTTGCCCACGTAGTAAAAGGTGTTGCCATTGTCTTCATAAAGCGCTTGCCCGGTTGATTGGTCCAACCCGGTGAATTTTCTGGTATAAAAAGCATTTACCGGCAGACCATTCCGAATGGTTTGAACCAAAACACCTGAAACGCCCGACCCTTCCAAACTGCCGGTTAAAATAGCGGAGGGCGCGCCTGAAACGGTATTCTTTAGAAATGTGGCGTAGGCCGACATGTTCCAACTGAAATTTTGCTTTTGGCTGATCGCCGCTGTTACCGCTATTTCCACGCCTTTATTGATAATATTGCCGTCCAGATTTACCCACCGCACCACGGAACCGGGCGGAGCCGGCTGAATCGGCGCACTTGGATATAATAAATCTGTGGTTGTTTTATGGAAATAATCCATCGTCGCGGATAGTCTGTTGTCGAAAACGGCAATATCGACGCCGATATTCACCTGTTTATCCGATTGCCATTTCAAATCGGGGTTGGGATTATTGACCTGAGCGATGCCGCCGCCATTTAAAAGGGCATAGCGGGCTTGTGCAGAACCCGCCGGAAATTCCTGATTCCCGGTTTGGCCCCAACCAGCGCGTATTTTAAAGCTGTTGATAAAATCCCATTTAAAAAAAGGCTCCTCACTGATCTGCCAGGCTGCCGCAAAAGAAGGAAAATAGCCATATTTATTATTTGCACCAAATTTGGAAGAGCCATCTGCCCGTATAGTCGCCGTCAGGAGATATTTATCCCGATAGTTCAACATTGTTCTGCCAAACCAGGATTGCAATTCAGTTTCAGGGTCTATAAAGGATGCAATGTTTCGCCTGCCTGGGTCAGAGTATTGGATATAATTGGTATAATCCAAACCAAAATTACCAAAACCTGTATTCGGCAAGCCCCAGGCCATGATATTGTAGCCTTTCAGGTTGAACGTCATATACTCATAACCTAACACCGCATTGAGTTGAAGATCAGGGGAAACCTGCTTTTTGACGGTCAGGGTATGGGTAAGTTGTTGGGTGGACGATTCCGTATTGCCAATACTTGCACGACCGGTTGGATTCAATTCTTCTAACAATTGATTATATGCCGTTCTGGTGATAACCGCATTATAATTGGCGCTATACAATAAGCGGTATTCCAACCAATCCGTTATTTTGTAATAAGGAGAAACACTACCCAAAAGGGCGGTGACTTTTGATTGATTCTTATATAAGTCTGCCCAAGCCAATGGATTGCGACCGGGCGAATTATAGGAGCCGTCTTCTTTTTTAAGGGGATAAGTCGGATTCCACGTTAAAGCAGAAACCATCGCCGGAGTATTACCTAGCCAGGATTGTCTGTTTTGCAGATATTGGCTGGCATGGGCATTAATATCCAGGCCCAATTTTTTACTCTCCAAAAAAGTAAATTGTGTGGAAAAACCGGCGTTATATTTTTTAAATCCTGTATTGCGGATAATCCCCTCCTGATCTAAAACACCTGCCGACAAACGGTATTTACCGTTATCATTGCCACCGCTAACAGCGATATTATAATTTTGCTGTACCGCATTCTGGCTTATCGCTTTCACCGCATTTACATCGCCGCCTTTATCATTGTTTTCATCCACCTCGTAATAGCGGATAGCCTCCCGATACTGAGCGGCATCTAATACTTTGACCCTATTGGGATAAACAGAAATACCCGAGGAAAGTCCGACCTCTATCATAGGTCGCCCGGTTTGTCCTCTTCTGGTATTGATGATCACGACACCGTAAGCGGCTCTGGAACCATAGATAGCGGTTGCCGAGGCATCCTTCAAAACTTCTATGGAGGTAATATCGGCAGCATTTAAAAAATTCAACGGGTTGATACCTGATTCCATCCTGGCACCGTCAAAAGTATTGAAGCCTGTTCCAACAGCCCCGCCGTCCAAAGGCACGCCGTCGAGGACAAACAAAGGTTGTCCGGCGCCGGTAATGGCCGAGTTGCCTCTTATTTTAATGGTGGTGGCAGCCCCTGGCATTCCGTTTGTATTTATGATTTGAACGCCCGACACTTTGCCCTGAATCAATTGGTCGGGAGACGCAAAATTGCCTTTATTAAAATCCTTGGATGATACGGTAGCAATAGCTCCTGTCAGGTCGCGCATTTTCGCTGTACCATAGCCCACTACGACAACCTGCTCCAATTCTTTGATGTCAGGCTGTAAAAAAACAGTGAAGCCTGTTCGGTTTTTGTCCGAAGGGAATCCTTTGGAGATCGCTATTTCCTGCGTTTTATAACCGATAAGGGAAAAGACCAATATGCCCTCCCGGGGGGCATTATCGGGCAGATTGAGGTTGAAATTGCCCGATAGATCTGTTTCTGTACGGAGGGATGTCCCTTTCAATACCACGCTCACATAAGGCAGCGGTGTGCCTGTTTCCTCATTAACGACGCCGCTAAGGGTATGCCCTTGCGCCCAAATCTTAGAAAAATTCAACAGGGCAAATGCTAAAAAAAGCAATTTGCGAGGACTTAAGCAGATGGTGTAGCTGTTCGTTTTTGCCTCGAAAAAATCACTTATCTGTATTTTGTTGAAAGCTTTTTTCATATTCCCTTCATTTGAAGCGAGATTTTCTACGATATTGAAAAAAAAGCTTTGAGGGCTTGCGCGCGTTGGGTCTCTGCAAATGTACAAAATCAAGGCAATGCAAGTACGCTGCGGTGTTGGAGGATTGAGCAACTGCTATTCCTCTAAGGTATAAGAAGTGTTATCGCCGACATTGGTTCCAGATTTCGCCCGCATTTTTTAAAAGTTGTTCCGGATTTTACTGCTGAGCCTTGCTCCCGCGGGCCCAGGCTACGCTCCCTTTTTCTCCCCCGGCTTTATCATTCCGTGGGAATCTGTTCACGCTACGATTTTTCCCGTTTCTCCTATACGCAAAACTCATCCCGAGGCCTTGGGACAAAACTCAAAACTCAAAACTCAAAACTTTAATCCCTTCCCGCTCAAACGCCCCGTACAACGCCCGCGCAAATTCCACGGCGTGCGGCCCGTCGCCGTGTATGCAGATCGTGTCGGCCTGCAGGGATACCCATTGCCCGTCGAGGCTTCTGACGCGTTGGTTGCGTACCATTTCGAGGGCTTGTTCCGCGGCTTTTTCCGTGTTTTCGATCAGGGCGCCGGGTTGGCCGCGGGGCGTTAGGCTGCCGTCGTTTTGATAAGTCCGGTCGGCAAATACTTCGGAGCAGGTGCGCAGGCCGGCGGCCCGGCCGGCTTCGATGAGGGCGCTGCCGCTCAGGCCATACAGCATCAGGTTGCCGCCGGCCGCGTGTACGGCCCTGGCGATGGCGTCGGCCAGGGGGCGGTCTTTCGCGGCGGCGTTGTACAGGGCGCCGTGCGGTTTCACGTGGCGCAGGCGCCCGCCCGCGGCTTCGGCGATAGCGCGCAGGGCGCCGATCTGGTACAAGACCATCGCATATACTTCATCTGCTGACAGTTGCATATTCCGGCGTCCGAAACCCTGCAAGTCGGGATAACCGGGGTGCGCTCCGATGGCCACGCCGTGTTCGAGCGCCAGGCGTACGGTTTTATGCATGGTCAGGGCATCGCCGGCGTGAAATCCGCAGGCGATGTTGGCGGAAGTGACGTGCTGCATCAGGGCGGCGTCGTTGCCCATCGGCCAGGGGCCGAAGCCTTCGCCCATGTCGCAGTTGATGTCAATCGTCATGACTCATCCCTGTACGACATTACCCAAAGCCCGGCAAACGTGATGATCCCGTTAAGCAGAATAGTCAGAAAGCCCACATCGAACCATTGTTTACACGCCACTTCGATGCCCCAGGTGATCAGGGGCGCCAGCAGGCACACCAGGAGTACGCCGGGAATTTTCCAGCGGGTGTCGGCGTTCTGGCGCATCTCACCGCGTTCGGCGCTATCCAGGGGTGCGCCGGTAGTTTTCCTGCCGGTGCCCGGAATGGCCAGCGACCAGGGGTGCAGGTGCAGTTTGGTGAACAGTCCGAAGGTATACAACCCAAGCAGTGGCCCGTAGGTGTAGCCGGCTATTTTAAAAATAAGGGAAATAACCGCCCCGCTGCTCACGGCATTCAAAATGAGGATAATGGCCACGAACACGGCCGAGAAACCGAGGTGTACGATGGTGCGGGCGCGTTTTTGCTGGGCGTTGGTGGCTTCCAGGTAAGCGTTTTTTTCGGCGTCCGGCGCGTAGGGGTCGGGGTGTTCTCGTTTTTTTTCAAATTGTAGGAAATCCACGCAGAAGGAGGTCGTCAGTGCGGTCAGCGCGCTGTCGGAGCTGGCATACGTGCTGGCGATGAGGCCGAGCACAAAGAAAATGCCTGCCGCCGCGTCGAGGTGGTTGAAGGCGATTTTGGGGTACAATTGGTCGGTGCGGACGGGGGTTTCGATGCCGAGCGAACCGGCATAGAGGTAAAGCAGGGCGCCGAGCACGAGAAAAGCCAGGTTGATAAGCACCATGTAGATGCAGAACACGAACATGTTCTTTTGCGCTTCGCGGATGTTTTTGCAGGCGAGGTTTTTTTGCATCAGGTCCTGATCCATGCCGGTCATTACGATGGCGATCAGGGCGCCGCTGAAAAACTGTTTGACAAAGTGGTTGGGGTCGGTGAGGAAATTGTCAAAAAAGAAAATTTGCCCGTAGCGGCTTTCGCTCACGGCCGGCCATATTTCGCCGATATTCAGGCTGAGGGCCTTACCCACGGTGACGACCGTCCAGGCCACGGCCGCGATAAAAAAGGTGGTCATAATGGTGTCCGTCCAAATGATGGTCTTCAGACCGCCTTTAAAAGTATAGCCGTAAATGAGCGCCATCATCAGTATGACCGTAAGCGGGAAGGGCACGCCAAAGGGGTCGAATACAAAAGTTTGCAATACCGTGGCGGCCAGGAACATGCGCGTGGCGGAGCCGAGGGTACGGGAAAGAATGAAAAAACCCGCCCCGGTTTTGTAGGACCAGTATCCGAGCCGTTTTTCCAGGTACCCGTAAATGGAGGTCAGGTTGAGCCGGTAGTACAACGGCATCAGCACCGCGGCGATGAACAGGTAGCCGAGCAGATAACCCAGTACGACCTGCATATAGCCGAAACCTCGGTTGAGGCCGCTCTCCAGCCCCACGGTACCCGGCACCGAGATAAAGGTGACGCCGCTGATGCTGGTGCCGATCATGGCGTAGGCCACCACGTACCAGGGCACCTTTCGGTTGGCCAGGAAAAAACCCTCGTTGGTCACGTTGCGCCCGGTGATCATGGCCACCGCGACCAACATCGCGAAATATAAAAACAGTACGATCAGTACTATTGCGGGGGTGAGATGTCCAGTCATAAATCTTGCCGGGATGGAGGGGCCGTTGGCGGCAAATATAGGAGTAATGCGCAAACTTGTACCGGTGTTGCGATGCCGGCTTTTTTTAACCCGGTACGCGACTTGAGGGAACGGTGTATCTTTGTGATAATTTTCGAACCTGCATTTACCTGCCGGCACTTTGCACTTTGCATTTTTGCCTGTTTTTTGACTTCATCCTAACTCTGTTGCATGCGCCTTTTTTACGTCCTGTTTTTCTTCATTTTTGCCCTTTATTCCGTTGCCCCGCTCCGCGCCCAATGTCCAATCACCGTCAACGCGGGAGAGGATAAATACATCTGCGCCCCACCGACGCCTACCCAACTCGACGGCTCCATCGATGGCGACTTCCTGAATTTTTCCTGGTCGCCGCTCACCGGCATGACAGGCTCCACCACACTCAGCCCGACGGTGAACGTGACCACCACGACAACTTATGTACTCACCGGAAGAGCAGTGGATGTGAACAACAACCTGATTGCCAACGGCGATTTTGAAATAGGCAATACGGATTTCACCAGTGATTATATCTACAGCCCCGGCGATCTGGTGCCAGAGGGGGTGTACGACGTGCTGGCCAATCCGCAGGACGATCACCCCGGCTTTGCGCCCTGCCCCGACCACACTTCCGGCAGCGGAAATATGATGGCCGTGAATGGCGCGGGCGTCCCCAACCAAAATGTCTGGTGCCAAACCGTTTCGGTTATGCCCAATACGCAATATGCATTTTCTGCCTGGGTTACCACCCTGGTGGCGACTTCGCCGGCACGCCTCCAGTTTTACATCAATGGCGCGCCGCTGGGCGGTATTTTCAACGCGCCAAGTACCACCTGCAACTGGCTGAAGTTCTACCAGCTGTGGAATAGTGGCAACAATACATCCGCCACCATTTGTATTGTCAACCAGAATACCGTTTTAGGCGGCAACGACTTCGCGCTCGACGACCTGGTGTTTTCACCCACCTGCGAAGTAAAAGACAGCGTAACAGTGCGTGTGGTGAATATCCAGGCGGTTGCCGCGCCTCAATTGACTTTTATCCCCTGCGAAGGCGCCAACATCACCCTGAACGGCAACGGCTCCAGCACCGGCCCGGACATCACGTACAATTGGGAAACCGACGGCGGCAACATCGTATCGGGTCACAATACCCTGAACCCCGTGGTCAATGCCACGGGTACTTACACCCTGACCGTCACGTTCAACAACGGTTTCGTGGAATGTACAAAAACTGCCACGATAACCGTCGTCGAACACCCGAATAAAATGTTCGCCTGGATCACCCCACCGGTACCGCTGGGTTGCGGCTCTTCCACCAGCACCCTGTACGGATATTCCAACCAACCGGCCAACACTACTTACCAGTGGACTGCCGGGCCGGGCGGCAATATTGTTTCCGGACAGGAATCCCAAACCGCGATCGTCGATAAACCCGGCATGTACACACTTCTGGTCACCAACACCGTTACCGGATGTACCGCTGAAGTCAGCACCACGGTGACGGCAGCCACCGACCCGCCCTCGGCCGTGGCTACCGTTCCCGGTCCGATCACTTGTCAGGAGCCGCAGCGCACGCTTTCCGGCGCGGGCTCCAGTACCGGTTCAAATATTACATACGCCTGGAGCACACTCGTGGGCGGCAACATCGTGGGCGGGCAAAATACCATCGACGCCGTGGTAAACGGCCCCGGCACTTATGTCCTCAAAGTAACGAATACCAGCAACGGCTGCACGGCGGTGGATACTGCCATCGTGTACAGTACCGCCACGCCGCCCGGCATTACCATCGACACGCCCGGCGTATTCAACTGCGCCATCGACACTTTGCTGCTGTCGGCGACGCTTAGTCCCGCCGCCGCCGTGCCAGCCTGGACGGCTACGGGCGGGGGCAGCGTGACGGCAGGGGCGAATTCGCTGCAACCACAAATCGCCGGCGCCGGCGTTTATATCCTCCTGGCCACCGATACGATTACCGGTTGTACGGCCACCGATACCGTTATCGTGGCCGCCGACCTGGCGCCGCCCGCGGCGGTCGCACTGCCTGCCGATACCATCACCTGCCAGCAACCTTCGGTAACCCTCTCCGGCGCAGGCTCCCAAACGGGGCCTGGAATCGCTTACCTTTGGACAGCCTCGGATGGCGGAAATGTCGTGTCGGGCGACACTACGTTAAACCCACTCGTGAACGCCGCGGGCACCTATACCCTGCTCGTCACCAACACCTTAAACCACTGCTCCGACACGGCGTCGGTTCCGGTGTTCGCCGATGCCAACGCTATCGTGGCAGTAGCCAATGCCCCGGACACCCTTGACTGCACCGACACGCTCGTCACCCTCAATGCCAACGGCTCCAGCGCCATACCCGGCCTGGTATATGCCTGGACGACTTCCGACGGACAAATTGCCGGCGGCGCAGATACGCCGACGCCGACTGCCGGCGCGCCGGGCACCTATCAGTTGCTGCTCACCAATCCTGCCAACGGCTGCAGCGCCACCGATGTGGCTATCGTGATCCGCGATATTGCCGCACCCCTGATCGGAATCGCTGCGCCCGACACGCTCACCTGCGCACAACCCGAACAAACCCTGCTGGGCCAGAACAACTCGCCCGGAGGGCATTTTGCCTACGGCTGGACAACTGCCAACGGCGGCAACATCCTCTCCGGCGACAGTACGCTGACGCCGCTGGTAAATGCTGCCGGCGACTATATCCTCACCGCCTTAAACCTGAATAACGGCTGCACGGCTCAAACAAGCGTCACCGTATCCATCGAGGCCGGTACGCCGGTGGCTATTGCCGCCGCGCCCGGCCCCATCACCTGCGCCGACCCCACCCGGATCATCAGCAGCGCCGGCTCTTCCGCGGGCGCCAATTTTAAATACGCCTGGACGACCGCGGGCGGCAATATCGTATCCGGCTCCGACAGTCCCAATCCCCTGGTGGACGCGCCGGGCGATTATGCTCTCACCATTACCAATACGGCCAACGGCTGCACGGCGACAGCCACCGTAAGCGTTGGCCTGGACAACGCCGCGCCGCCTGCCGACGCTGGCCCCGACGGCCTGCTGACCTGTGCGGATCCGGTGTTCAGCTTGTCGGCAAATAATGGCTTGCCAACCGACAATCTCCAGTTCAGCTGGCAAACGGCAAACGGCAGCTTCCTCGGAAATCCCGACAGTACGCGGGTCGGTACCAACGCCGCGGGCGCCTATTCCCTGACGGTTTTCAATCCTGCGAACGGTTGTTCGGCCAGTGATACCGCCGTGGTAAGCGCCAATCAGATTGCCCCCCAGGTTCAAATTTTGCCGCCGGCAAAACTTACCTGTATCCAAACCTCGGTTGCGATAAACACCGGCAACGGCAGCCCGAACTTCCAGTATCAATGGCAAACGGCAAACGGACAATTTGTTTCCGGCCAAACTACTGAAACGCCCGGGGTGGACGCCCCCGGACAATACGACCTGCTTGTGACCGATACCGTGAACGGCTGCACCCAGACGGCGACGGTCACGGTTGCTCAGGATATCGCCATTCCACTGGCCGACGCCGGGCCCTCGCCCACGCTGAATTGTGTGCTTACGCAAACGCCACTGCAGGGCGCCGTAGAGCCAGGCGCCGCCATCGAAGTGTTGTGGACGGCCAGCAACGGCGGGAACATCGTTTCCGGGGCCGCTACTGCCACGCCCCTGGTGGATCAACCGGGCGACTACCTGCTCACCGTCACCAATACCGGCAACGGCTGCACCAATACCGCCTCGGTTACCGTATTGCAAAACATCGTCGATCCCGCGGTGAATGCCGGCCAGGATGCCACGCTGAGTTGTACCGTAAAAAACATCTCCCTCAACGCGACAGCCGCGGTGAATGGGACGCCGGTGTACCTCTGGACTGCCGGTCCCGGCGGCCATATCGTTTCCGGCGCAAACAGCCTCACTGCCGCGGTCGATTCGCCGGGCATATACACCCTGCTGGTGACCGACGCCACCAACGGCTGCACCGCTTCTGACGCCGTGGAAGTGTTCAAAGACGCCAACGCGCCCATTGCCTCGGTGGCCGTGCCGGGGCCGCTTACCTGCGTGACGCAACAACTGATCCTCCAGGGATTCGGCAACGCGGGCGCCAATTACACTCAAAGCTGGACGGCTGCCAACGGCGGCAACATCGTGAGCGGTCAAAATTCCTTCAACCCCACCATAAACGAACCCGGCCTGTATACGCTTCGGGTGACAAACCTGACCAATGGCTGCACCGCCACGGCGCAAGCCGCGGTCAGTGAAAATGTCACGCCTCCCGTGGTGAGTATCGCCCCGCCGGGTATACTGACCTGCGCGGTAAAATCGCTTTCCCTCGGCGGCGCGCCCGCGGGGCCGGGTCATACCTATTTTTGGGATACCGCCAACGGCCAGATCGTATCCGGCGGTACCACGGCAAAACCCCTCATCAGCCAGCCGGGCACTTATATCCTGACCGTGACCACGCAGGCCAATGGTTGCACTGCCAGCGCCAGCACAACGGTAATATCCGACACGGCGCCGCCGCTTATCTCGGCTGCAAGCCCGCCAATTCTCACCTGCATACAAACGCAAGTAATACTGAGCGGCGCCGTCAGCCAGCCGGCAAACAATTTCAGTACCGGCTGGACGACGGCGGACGGGCATTTTGTCTCCGGACAAAACACCTTGTCGCCAACCGTGGACGCGCCCGGCCTGTATGTGTTAACCGTGCAAAACCTTCAAAACGGCTGCACCTCGACGGTAAGCTCCACAGTGGCCCAAAACATCACCCCGCCGCTGGCCGATGCCGGGGCCGCGCCCACACTCACCTGTGCGCAGCCCCAGGCTTCGCTCGATGGCAGCGGCTCTTCGGGCGCCGGTACGCTGAGTTTTGCCTGGGCAGGCCCGCAGGTCACTTCGGGCGCCGCGAGCGCCACGCCAACGGTGTCCGGCGCCGGCCTGTATACCGTCACGGTGACCGATGCGGCTAACGGTTGCACGGATTCCGATACGGTAACCGTTCTGATCAATAAAACGCCGCCGCTGGCCGTCATAGCGCCGCCGCTGCTGCGCACCTGCCTGCGCGATACGGTGCTGCTGGACGCCGCCGCTTCCAGCAACGGCCCCACCTTTACCATTTCCTGGACGACGCAAAACGGTCATTTTGCAGGCGGGCAAAATACCCTGGCCCCGCGCGTCGATGCCGCGGGCGTGTACACCCTGACTTTGGTCAACCAGCAAAATGGCTGTAGCGCCTCGGCCACTGCTACCGTCGCCGAAGACCGCGCGACGCCGCACGCCGACGCCGGGCCGCCGGACGAACTGCACTGCAACCACGAACAAAGCACCCTGCAAGGCGCCAGCAATACGCCGGGCGCGCTGAACTACTCCTGGAGCACGCCCGACGGCAATATCCTCGACGGGGCCGCTACCCTCAACCCGGTAGTGGATGCGCCGGGTACCTACATCCTCACGATCACCGACCCGGACAACGGCTGCACGGCCTCCGACGCCGTGACCGTCACGGAAATACCGCTGCCGGATTTTGACCCAACGTTGATCCAACCCGACTGCCACCGCCCCAAAGGTTCGGTTTCTATCGGGTCGGTCAGTGGCGGCACGGCGCCGTTCCGGTATTCTTTCGACGGCGGGCAAACTTTTTCATCAGTGCCGACGGCCGGCAATCTGGCGCCCGGCGTCTACCAACTGGCCGTGCAGGATGCCAACGGTTGCAGCGCCGCGGCCGAAGTGCAGGTTTTACAGCCGTTTTTCCCCTCCCTCTCCCTGCCCGAATTTTACCTGATCAAGCAGGGCGACTCCGTGCAACTTTTCCCGGTTACCATACCGCCATCCGTTGCGCTGGCCGACTGGCAGTGGACGCCCGCCGAAGGCCTTTCCTGTGACGATTGCCCCACTCCCTGGGCCAAACCCCTGCAACCCACCGCCTACACTTTGACAATTACCGACCTGAACGGCTGCACCGCCGCGGGCCGCACGCTGGTGCGCGTAGACCGCAACCGCTACCTGTACGCACCCAATATTTTCTCGCCCAACGGCGACGGGATCAACGATGTATTCCTGTTGTACGGCCGCGGCGTGGCCGAGATCGAGTTGTTGCAGCTCTATGACCGCTGGGGTAACAGGGTGTTTGAACGGAAAAACTTCCAGCCTAACGACGAATCGCTGGGTTGGGACGGCAGTTACCGGGGGCAGGCAGTGAACCCGGCAGTATACGTATGGCAGGCCGTGGTGCGCTTTGCCGACGGACAGTCGGAGGTGTTTTCGGGGGATGTGACGGTGATGCGGTGAGAGCTATCCCCTGATCCTGTTCACCACGTAAAACTCCTCCAGATGCCCTGTAAAAATCTCCACTTTGGACACGGAAACATCCACCTGCACGGGCGTATGCCGCAGGTGGATGATGCCGTTTCGCCCCGTGCGTTCGAATCGCTCGACGTGGGCCAGGTTGACGAGGAAGCCGTGGTGGGTGCGGCAGAACAGGCTGCGGGGTAATTCCGCTTCGAATTCGCCGAGATTGCGCGAAGAGGTGAATTTGTCCAGTTTTTGATTTTTCCAGAAAAAAATATCCGTAAAGCTGCCTGCCGCCTGGCAATAAACGATGTCGCCGGCGCGCAGCACGAGGGTGCCTTTGCGGCTGTCGTTCAGCAGGATGCCCTGCCGGCCGGCCACTTCGAGCAGGGAGGTATCCAGTTGCTGGATTTTTTCGACCGATACTTTTACCGCCGTTTTTAGTTCTGTGACGCTGTAGGGTTTTACGAGGTAGGCCCAGGGTTGTACCGTATTAATGGCCCGGATGGCGTATTGCGGATAGGCCGTGGTAAAAATGATCCCGAAGTGTATCTCCCCGCAATTTTTCAAAAAGTCGAAGCCGCTGCCGAGGGGCGGCATTTCGATGTCGAGAAACACCAGTTCGGGTTGCAGGTTAGCCGCTGCCTGCAGTGCCTCGTTGACGGAAAAGGCAGTACCCACGATCTGTATTTGCGGGCAATATTCCTTCAACATGCCCCGGAGGGTATTGATGGCGCCGATTTCGTCGTCGATGAGCAAGGCGTTTATCTTTCGGATACTGTCGCCGGGTGCTTTTTTGTCGTTTTCCATGCTTGATCCGGGTTATAAGCGATCGTAACGCGGGTACCGCTACGGCTGGGGTGTTCCCCTGCCATGTCTTCTATGGAGAGGTTCAGGTGTATGTCGTATAAACGGTTGAGGGTGTTTACTTTTTTGAATAAAATGGATAAACCCCTGGATTTTCGTTCCACGCCGGAAGTTTGTTTTTTCAATTGCGATTGATTGACGCCGATGCCGTTGTCGGTCAGTACGCAGCGCAATTGTTGGCTGCTGTAAAAAAACTGAAGATGCAGATGGGATGTTCCCTCCGGCGCAATGCCGTGGATGGTGGCATTTTCCAATACCGGTTGCAGCAGCATGCTGGGAAAAGGGGTGTCGGGCGGCACGAGCTCCGCGCCGGTGATCTGGTAGCGGAATTTATTCTCAAAGCGCAGATGTACCAGCTTCAGGTATTCTTCATCGTAACTCAATTCTTCCTCAAATGGGATAAACGTTTGTTCTGAAAAATCCATCGTGCGGCGCAGCAGGCGCATAAACAGGGCAATGTATTCGCTGGTCTTTACCGGATCGGGGGGGTGCATGAACTGCTGAATGGCGTTGACGGTATTGCCGATAAAGTGCGGGTTCATCTGTGACTGAAGGGCCTGCAATTGCAGGGCGGAGGCCGCCGCGTTGATCTCGCGGTAAGCAATACGCGCCCGGTAGATTCGGTAAATGCCATAGCCCAATATAAACCAAAGCGCCAGATAAAGCCAGAAAGATTCGTACCAATACGGTTTTTTGATAATGGTCCAGGCATCCGGAAACTGACTGCGAACGCCCGAAGCTTTAATGGCGGTCACCTGGATGCTGTAATTTCCGGCAGGCACAAAAGCGCCCAGGTTGAAATAACCCGCCTCCACCAGGGTGGTATCGGGGCGCCCTTTGAATCCGGAAGAAATCCAGGCGCCGAGGTTATCGAAGGTCCACCAGGGCAGCGGTAACAATTCATTTCGTTTGATGATCTGGAATTGCAGATTTCCGCGCAGCAGGTAATCCAGTCCGGCCATATCCAGTTCCAGGTTGGAAATGCCGGCGGGCAGTACGACCTTCCGGCGTGCCGGCAGTGAGTCCATCAGGTGCAATTGCATGGCCTGATTGCCTTTTTGGCAACGGAGCCCGACGATGAGGGTAGGGAAGTTGTCTTTTTCATTAACCGGCGGCAGCACCATGCGGGTCAGCCCCGATACCGTACCGGCCCAAAGGGTATCGCCGTGTACCAGAACGGCATTGACGTCGTCGTCGGCCAGGCCGTCGTGCGAATCGAAATGCAACACCTTCCTGTCGCGGCCGAGGGCGTATACGCCGCGGTTGGTGGCCAGCCAAACACGGCCGCTGTTTTCCACGAACAGGGATTGTATGTTTTCAACCGGTTTTTTCAGTTTCCGGTTGATCACTTCGAGGCGGTTGACAGCGCCGTTTTTTACGTCGAGCAGGATCAGGCCGTCGCCCGGCGTGGAGACCCATAATTGGTCCGGGCCGGCTTTACGGATCGTCATGATCCGGCTTTTCAATTCCGGGAAAGCATCGCCCCAATTGGCCTGGAAACTGTCCTTTTCTGAATACAGGCCATCCATACCACCGACCCAGATATTGCCTTTCGAATCGGCGTCCATGGCGGTGAAACGGCTGGCAATGACGCTTTTGAATATTGGCCGGTTTATGGGATAATTAGCCAGATTAGTGGCGCCGGCAAACCATATTCGATCATTTTTTAACAGTATGCTTTTTATGCTGATATCGTTGGCGAAAATTTTCCGGGTTGTAAAGTTGTTGTCAAAATGCTGCAAGGATTCGTCTGAACCGACCCAAAATGCACCTTTGCCTTGTGGAATGATCTGCCGGATATGGTTGTAGCCGTCAGAGGCGCCGGTGTGAATGGTTTGTTCCAGTTTGTCGCCCCGGATGACATTGACGTTGCCGGCATCATCGCCTGCCAAAATTTGCCCGGCTTCAGTGCGGGCCAGCGCCCGAATATTCAGGGAAGGAATACCCAGTTCGGCGCGGAAATTGACCGGCGCATTTTTGGCCAGGGCATAAATACCTTCATTGGCCGTGCAGAACCAAAGTATGCCCTGTTTGTCTTCAAACATTTTAATCACCTTCTTTCCGGGCAAATAAGTCACGGGATTGGAAAGGTCGCGCCGGTTGTTGTTAAAAAGAACGGCGCCCGAAGTGAGGGAGCACACCCAAAAACGGCCTTGTTTATCAGTGAAGGCCTGACCGGTCAGGTTGGGCATTTCGGCTATTTGGGCAAACTGTCCGTTTTGCCACTCCAATAACAAGAGTTTTTTGCTGTAGGCGTACAGGACACGGTTGCCCGACACTTCCAATGAGGTGAAGCCTTTGGCGTCCCTGACCCGGTAAATCAATTCGGCTCCGCCGTGTTCGTCTACCCGTAAAAAATCGTAAAATCCAAGGGCAATAAAACTGTCGTCAAATTGCTGGAAACGGACGACCACCGATGGGAATATTCGTTCCTCTATACCTTTATCGCTGACATGGTAGGTTTTACTGGTCAACTCCGTCAGCCACCATTCTTTTTCCGACTGTTCGGATATGACATACGTGCCTGTTTTAAAATCCAACTGGGCCAGAACGGAATCTTCTTTTTCGGTGACGATCCGGCCGTCGAGCATATAACAGGGTTTTTTCCGGAAACAAAAAAGCCATATCCTGCCCTGTCTGTCTTCATGCATGTTCAAAACTTCCGGATCGGGAAGGCCGTCGGCCACACTATATGTTCGGAAACGGGTGCCGTCGAAACAGGCAAGGCCTTTGTCCGTGCCAAACCACAACAAGCCGCGCCGGTCCTGAAGGCCGCAGTACACCAGGTTGCCCGGCAGACCGTCGCGAACGCTGTAATGCAGGTAGGCGGGCGACTGTGCGACAAGTATATTGAGCCAGAGCCCGGATAAGAGTGCCCAGAACGTTCGTATGGGTTGCGGTTTCACAGCGAAAAGGTACGGTATGTTTTAACAACTAAAAAGGTTCGGTTTGCACGGTTATCGACCCAAACAACACGGTTATGGGTTTGGCCTTGACGACTGACAAAATGCGGCTTTGCTTTGTGACTGCTTACAGCGTATGAATCGGCTGTGTGTCTCCCCTGCTCATCATTGCCGTCAGAACCTCCGCATTAAATCTTGAACATTTAAACACCTGACACTGGCTGATTCCACTACGCCGGGGGCCAAACCAGGCGCCGAAAAACTTCTCCTGCAACAGACCAATAAACCTCAAACTATCGGAGGCCGTACCGGGCAAAACCCGGGCGGCCTTTATACTTTCATACCTTTTGCCGCGCGGGCGTCGCGCCATATCCCGACTTACCTGTACCTTGCCCCCTGAAAAACTAATTTCCGTATGACGACTCCATCCGGCACCGGCATTATCATCGGGCGATTCCAGGTTTTCGAGCTCAATGCCGTGCACGAACAACTCATCGAATCGGTGCGGCAAAAACACAAACACACCCTGATCTTCCTGTCCACCAACCCGGCGCCCAGCGACCGCAACCCCCTCGAATGGGCGTTTCGCGGCCAGATGTTCTATGAAAAATACGGCGAAACCATACAGGTGTATGAGATGCCCGACCTGCCCGACGACCGCATCTGGAGCCAGGAGCTCGACCGCCGGATCATGGCGCTCCGGCCCGAAGGCGAAGTGATCCTGTACGGAAGCCGGGAAGATTTTGTCGACCGGTATTCCGGCCGCTTTCAAACCGCGGCCCTCGATGCCCCCGACGGCGATCTGCCCGAAGATATCGTAGTGGAAGGCGCCGCCAGCCCGCGCGATTTCCGCGCCGGCGTATTGTACTCCACGCTGCGCCGGTATCCCACGGTGTACCCCACCGTCGACATTGCCGTTTTTCGCCCCGGTTATCGCGACGTATTGCTGGCCCGCAAAGAAAATGAAACTAAATTCCGCCTGCCGGGCGGATTCACCGACCCCGGCGACGACAGCTACGAAATGGCCGCCCTGCGCGAACTCGGCGAAGAATGCGGCGACATCGAGGTGGCCGAACTGACCTACCTCGGTTCCTGCCGCATCGAGGACTGGCGCTACCGCGATTCCATGGACACTATCATTACCCATTTATACGCCTGCGTGCTCTCCGACGGCGAGCCCGAACCCAACGACGATATTGCCGAACTGCGCTGGTTCGAAGTGGATAAACTGCGCGCCACACATTTTGTATCCGAACATCAGCCTTTGTTCGAGATGCTGGAAGAATTTTGGCAGGAAGAAAGATGATGGTATGTTGATTTGTTGATTTGTTGATTTGAACGCATGGTTTTTATCGTTTCCGATAGCGTGGTTTCACCCCTGGGGTTTAATACCCCCCGCAATTTTGCCGCGCTGCTGCGTGGACAAAGCGGGGTGCGGCAACATCTGCGCGCCGCCTGGTCGGAAACGCCTTTTCAGGCATCGATGCTCGACGATCAGGCGCTGGCAGAAAGGTTTTTAACCGGCAGCTTTGGAGACGAGGCCTGGACGCGTTTTGAAAAACTGCTGCTGCTGTCGGTCGCCGATGCCTTGTCGCAAACGACGGTACGGACAGATGATCCGGACACCGTTTTTATCCTTTCCACGACAAAAGGCAATATTGCCCTGCTGGAAAACGGCGCCCCCTCAAATCCCGGTTTATTGCTGAACAGCCCGGCCCGCAAAGTGGCGGCTTTTTTTAAAAGCCCCAATACGCCGCTCGTGGTGTCGCATGCCTGCGTATCGGGTGTGGCGGCCCTGCTGCTGGGCAAACGCTTGCTGGAAAACGGCCGGTACCGCAACGCCGTGGTGATGGGAGCCGATGAAGTGACGCGTTTTGTATGGTCGGGTTTCCAATCGTTTCAGGCGCTGAGCGACGAGCCCTGCCGGCCCTTCGACAGCCGGCGCAAGGGCCTCAACCTCGGCGAAGGCGCCGCCGCCGCGGTGCTCTCCCTCGAACCGCAACGCGCCGGCCAACGCGCGCCCGTCCGTATCCTCGCCGGCGCGCTCAGCAACGACGCCAACCATATTTCCGGCCCCTCCCGCAGCGGCGCCGAACTGAGCGAAGCCGTGAACCGGGCGTTCGCACAATCGGGTGTTCGCGCCGGCGACATTGGTTTTATTTCGGCGCACGGTACCGCCACGCCCTACAACGACGAAATGGAAGCCAAAGCGTTCGATCTTTCCGGCCTGAACGACGTGCCGCTGAACAGCCTCAAAGGCTTTTTCGGCCACACCCTCGGCGCGGCGGGTTTGATCGAATCGGTGCTCTCGGCACAGTCGCTGCGCGAAAACACGGTGTTGTCCACTATGGGTTTTGAAGCCCTGGGCGTGAGCCGTCCGGTGACGGTATGCACCCAACCCTTGCGCCAACCCCTGGAATTTTGCCTGAAAACAGCCTCGGGATTCGGGGGGTGTAACGGGGCGCTGGTGTTGGGGAAATCATATACATAACGCGCTGGAAAATGGAACCTTTCAGGAAAAATATGCGTCTAATCCCAGGTCATTTATCCCTACCTTCGCCGCACTAAAAATCCGTTTTTTAGAAACCTTTCTTGCCGTGCATACTGAAAAAGTTGACGTCCTCGTCATTGGCGCCGGCCCGGCCGGCACCGTGGCCGCTGCCTTGGTACACCAGGCAGGATACCGCGTAAAGGTGGTGGAAAAACAAAAGTTCCCGCGTTTTGTCATCGGCGAAAGCCTGCTGCCGCGCTGCATGGAGGCGCTGGAAGCCGCCGGCTTCCTGGAAGCGGTCAAACAACAAGGGTTCCAGGAAAAATTCGGCGCCAAATTCGTTCGCGACGGCCGGGTGTGCGACTACAATTTCTCCGACGCCCACACCCCGGGCTGGACCTGGACCTGGCAGGTGCCCCGCGCCGATTTCGATAAAACGCTCGCCGACAACCTCGCCGCCCGAGGCGTGCCCGTGGAGTACGAAACCGGCGTCACCGGCATCGAATTCAAGGGCTCCTGCTCGACAACCACCGTGGAAATGCCCGGCGGCCATACCAAAAAAATTGAAGCCCGCTTTATCATCGACGGCAGCGGTTACGGCAGAGTGATCCCGCGCCTGTTCAACCTCGACCGGCCCTCGTCGCTGCCGCCGCGCAAAACGCTGTTTACGCATGCAAAAGACGTGAACCGCCATTTCGACGGCGAACCGAACCGCATCACCGTTGTGGTGCACGAACCGGCCACCTGGATATGGGTGATCCCGTTTTCCACGGGTGTCACTTCGGTGGGTTTTGTCGGCGATCCCGCGTTTTTTGAAAAATACCCCGGCACGCCCGAACAACAGCTGCGCGCCATGATCGAAAACGAGCCGCATATCCGCGAACGCTTCCGGGATGCGGGGTTCCTGTTCGAGCCGCGTACTATCGAGGCCTGGTCGACCACTACCGACAAGTTTTATGGCGAGGGCTTCGTGCTTACCGGCAACGTGACGGAGTTTCTCGACCCGGTGTTCTCCTCGGGCGTTACGCTGGCCGTTTCGTCCAGCCAACGGGCAGGCGAATTAGTCGTCAAGCACCTGAACGGAGAAACTGTTGACTGGGATCGCGACTACATGGTATACATGATGCAGGGCGTCAACACTTTCCGTTCTTATGTGAACGGCTGGTACGACGGTACGCTCGGCGCCATTTTTTTTGCCGAACATCCCGATGAACAGATCAAGCGTCAAATCTGTTCGGTACTGGCCGGCTACGTGTGGGATTTGAGTAATCCTTACGTCAGCAACCACGACACGGCGCTGAAAAGGCTGGCCAGGCTCATCAAACTCGAACATGAACTACATCACTAGCTGGTGCCGTATCCGGCAAAATGTCGTTACAGCCAACGGGCAAACGGTTTTTGAAGACCCTGCGTCCGCGCTGTCCGGCTTTTTGGTCAACGCTTACCGGCATTTGCAGATTGATTACCCTAAATTTTACAAAATGGACCGGCTCTGCCAGCTGGGTTTCCTGGCTGCCGAGGTTTTGTTGCAGGGGCGGATTTTAAAAGAAGAATACCCGCCCGAAGCGGTAGCCGTCGTGCTGGCCAACCGGCACAGCAGCCTGGATACCGACGCGCGTTACCAGGAGTCGATGAACGGCATACCCAGTCCGGCGCTGTTCGTGTACACGCTGCCGAATATCGTTATCGGCGAAATTTGCATCCGCCACCAGTTGAAAGGCGAGAACACTTTTTTTGTGTCTGAACAATACGATATTGCTTTTTTGAACGATTATACCGGCCAACTGTTGGAACAGGGCGCAGCCCGGGCCGTTATCAGCGGCTGGGCAGACGTTTTTCAGGAACAATACGAGGCCTTTTTATACCTTGCCGGGCAAAAACAAACACCCGGTTCCGTCATACACAACCGGCAAAATGTAAGCGCACTTTATGGAATCGTTGATGCAGGATCTTAAAGGCAAGATCATCGGACAACTCAATTTGCAACATCTCAGCCCCGAACAAATCGGCGACGACGATCCGCTCTTCGTGGACGGCCTGGGGCTCGACTCAATCGACGCCCTCGAACTGATCGTCATGCTCCAGCAGCATTATGGCATCAAAATCGCCAACCCGGAAGAAGGACCCAAAATTTTCCGCTCGGTGCGCAGCATCGCCGAGTACGTCACGGCGCATCAAAAAGTGGGTTAAATGAGCGGCGGGGTCTGGATCGGCGGCATCGGCATGATTTCGGCTATCGGCAACAACGTGGCCGGAACGCTGGCATCCCTCGAAGCCGGGCGCAGCGGGGTAGGGGACATGCAATACCTGCGCAGCGCGCACCGGGGCGCCATTCCCGTGGCGGAAGTGCGCCGGAGCAACGAGGCGCTCGCCGACGCCGCCCGGGCGCCGGAGTGGCTCACCCGCACTGCCCTGTTGAGCCTGATCGCTGCCCGCGAAGCCCTTGATTCGGCCGGGTGGCAGCCCTCGACGGCTCTTCGTACCGGTTTTATTTCCGCCAACACCGTGGGCGGTATGGACAAAACCGAGCAGTTTTACCCCTATTTTATGCAAAACCCCGCTTCGGGCCGCCTGCGCGACGTGGTGCACCACGAAAGCGGCAGTATCACGGAGGTTGTGGCGGAGCGGCTGGGTATCACGGGATTTATCAGTACTGTGAGTACGGCCTGCTCCTCTTCGGCCAATTCTATTTTGCTGGGCGCGCGCATGATCCGCCAGGGTATGCTGGATGTGGCGCTGGCCGGCGGCGTGGATGCCCTGACGACCTTCACCCTCAACGGCTTCAACACCCTGATGATCCTCGACCGCGAACCCTGCCGCCCTTTCGACCAAAATCGCGCCGGACTCAACCTCGGCGAAGGCGCGGGCTACGTGCTGTTGTTGTCGGAAAAAGCCATGCAGGAAACGGGCATAGCCCCCCTGTGCCGGCTCAGCGGCTGGCACAACGCCACCGACGCTTACCACCAGACGGCCTCATCGCCCGAAGGCACGGGCTCTTACCTGGCCATGACCGGCGCCCTCGCCAAAGCCGGCCTGCAACCCACCGGCATCGGCTACATCAACGTGCACGGCACCGGCACGCCCAACAACGACCAGTCGGAAGGCACGGCCCTGCGCCGGGTATTCGGCGGGCAGTGTCCGCCGTTCAGCTCCACCAAGGCGTTCACAGGGCACACGCTAGGCGGCAGCGGCGGCGTAGAGGCCGTTTTGTCGGTATTGTCGGTGCAACGGGGATTGATCTACCCGAACCTGCGGTTCACGACGCCCATCGACGGGCTTGGTTTAATCCCGGAAACAACTTTCCGCAGAGGCGAACAGGTACGGCACGTGCTGAGCAACTCGTTTGGGTTTGGGGGGAATTGTACGTCGCTGGTGTTTTCGGAAGGGTGAAGGAGGTTTTACAACTTCCCGTCCTTATCCGTTTTGACGATATAAACATCGTCATCGCCACTTCCAAAACTTTTCGTGGAACCAACACATAAAATGCCACCGTCTTTTGTACTGATTATGTCATAGAAGTATTCATCCAATGCACCGCCGTATTCCTGATCCCATAAAAACTGAAAATTTTTATTAAATTTTACAATATAGCCGTCGACTCCGCCATTCTTTCCGGGGCTGATATTACCCACAAACAAATATCCGTCACTAACTTCAATTACTTGTCTGAACGAGCCTTCTTTTGTCCCGAATGGAGCGTTGAATAAAACAGATTGATTGGGTGAGACTACTGCAAACTGAGGCCGCATGTCAAATGAAAGACCTGCGAGTACGAAATTTCCATCTGCCGCCTCTATAACGTCCGATAGATAAAAGTCAAATGGTATAGACCAATCTATTTCAAAAAATGCATTTTTTTT
>CALEYM010000169.1 GCA_937926185.1 uncultured Bacteroidota bacterium
GGCTAATTTGGCAAAGGAATTACCGCCTTCGCATCCCTTTTTTGCCGACCTGCTGGTAGAGACGGGCAAATGTTTTCAAAAAACCGGCGACCCGGCAACCGCGTTGTCGTATTTGCTGGAGGGTCTGGCAGCCTACCGGAAATACCATCCGGATGACCGGCATATTATCCTGATCATGCAGGACTTAGGGGCGTTTTATCTGGAACAAAAAGAATATGCCGCGGCTATCGAACAACTGGAATCGTGCCTTGCGGAAAAAGAAAAAACTTTCGGCCCGCAATCCAATTATCTGTTGAACACCCTTCGCGACCTGGGCGTCGCGCTTACGGAAAACAGGCAATTTGGGCGCGCGGAAATATGCTTCAGGCGCGGAATGCAGATCATTGCCGATTCACTCGGGCATAACAGCCAATTGGCCTGGCCTTTCCAGGTGAAACTGGCCGAACTGCGCTATGTCCAAAACGATTTTTCCGGCAGTATGGCATTGTGTGATTCCGCCTTTGCAACGGGCGGTTTTGACCCGGCAAATCCCGGAAAAATGTTACCACGCGATCATTTCCGCGAATTATGCCTGCTTTATGCCCGCTCGCTCAGGAGCCGGTACCCAAAAACAGCCGACAAGTCGTTTTTGACCCTTGCAGAGCAGTATTTTGCCCTTGCTGTTGAAACGCTTTTTCGCGAAGTGGAGGAAATTTCTGTGAACAGTTCCCGGGAGATCGTTTACGACCGGGAATATCTTATCCTGGAGGAATGGCTTGCGGCGCAAATGGCTTTATATGAGCAGGAACCAAATCGGAAAAATGCCGAAAAAGCATTTCAGATCGCCGCGCAAGGCAAGGCATTTTTGCTTGCCGGCGCTATGCGCCGGAGCGGCGCGCTGAAATACGCGAACCTTCCGGACAGTGTTTTACAGCAAGAATACAGCCTGCGGGCAAGGATCGCAGCCGCCGAAAAAAAATTAGAAACGCCGGATTTGCAGAGAGGCGTCGCCCCTGACAGTGCAGTGCTGGCAATAAGCCGAAACATAAGCGCCTGGCGTTCGGAATACGACGGTTTAATTGAACGTATATCGCGGCAATATCCCGATTATTACCGGCTCCGCTCCGCTCCACGCCACTTTTTCACCGCCGGATTGCGCGGGCGGCTTGCGCCGGATCAGGCCATGTTGATGTACGGAAAAGCAGGCGCCCGGTTCTGCGCTTTTGTACTCACGCGCGATACCCTTTACATCCGATTGCTTTCATCCGGGGATGCAGTGGACAAAGACCTGGAAAAATTCACCAAGACGCTGACCGAATACCATACCACCGCGGACCCCGGCGACGACTTATACGATCTTAATCTTGAGGCCGGGATTGAACTGGGGCAATCTCTTTACCGCCGGCTGATATTACCGGTGGCAGGGCTGCTGCCGGATCGTATCATTATTATTCCGGAGGGAAGTTTGTGGTACCTGCCCTTCGAAGCTTTACTTACCGGCGCCCCAACGGATGCAGACAATTTCAGAACTTATCCCTTTTGGTTCAAGGAAAAGGCGATCAGCTACGCGCTTTCTGCAGATTTCTGGGTGGAAACGGCGCTGCAACCGGCCCAAAACGCCGGAAAACAATGGCTTGGTCTGGCGCCATTTGCCGCGACGCCGGTTGCCGGCAAAAACGGTTCGGCTTTGCGCGCCGTTCCGCCGTCCGATTCGTTACAGCCATTGCCCTTCTCCGGAAAAGAAGTGGCTGACATTGCCGACTTGTTACAAGGGGAAGCCTGGTTGGGTGCGGATGCGCAGCCGGGGCGATTCCGGAACGAAGCCTCCCACTACCGGATATTACATCTGGCCACGCACAGCCGCGCCGACGACCGGCAGGGCGACTATTCCTGGCTGGCCGTCGCCGCGTCGGGCGAGCTTTTACCGGCAAAAGACTTATACCAAATTTCGCTTGCAGCCGAAATGGTTGTTTTGTCGGCCTGCGAAGCGGGCAGTGGCAAATTGCTCCGGGGCGAAGGAATCATCAGTCTGGTGCGCGCTTTTACCTACTCCGGGGCGCATAGCATTGTCGCTTCGCTTTGGGTTGTAAATGACCAAAGCGCAGCCAATCTGATGGTGGATTTTTACCGCAATCTGAAGTATGGACTGCCCAAAGACCTGGCGATCAAAGCCGCCCGCATGAATCTGCTGAAACAGACACCGGGCGCCATGCACCCGTTTTACTGGGCAGGTTTTCGGTTGTACGGTAATGCGACGCCGCTGTGGTAAACTCATTTCTCCGCCCCCGGAAAACCTGCGTAAAATGAAATTTTCTGAATTAATACCGGCCAAACGGATATTTTATCTTTTCTTGTGGCCCTTAAAATTAGTTTTTTCCCTGAAAGCGAAATGGCTGCTTTTTTGCTTTTATCCATTTTTTAGATTTTAAAACAAATATTCGGGGAAATGCTCAGATACGAAGCCGACATCCGCTCTTTGGTTTTCATGGTTATCGCCGCCGGTTCGCTGGTTTTTTTGTGGCAATATGGCAGTGAATTATCCACTCCGCTTTGGATTCTTTGTTACATGATCCAATTACTCATGGCGGTGATTATTTCGACCATTGTGCACAATCACCAGCACCTGCCTATATGGACGGCAAAATTGCCGAATATTCTGACCGACAACTTCCTTACCGTCTTTTACGGCTTCCCGGTTTTCGCCTGGATTCCCACGCACAATACCAACCATCACGTCCATATCAACAGGGAGCCGGATTACACCAAGACATATATGGTGTCGGAAAAAAACAACCTGCTGACGCTGCTGACCTATCCCTCCATCAGCGGGTACAAACAACAGGGCGCAGTGGGGAGTTATTTCCTCGGTTTATATCGCACCGACCGGCGCAAATTTTTCTTCCACCTGCTGCAAATCGTCTCCTTGGTCGTTTGGATAGCAGTCGCTTTGCTGATCGACTGGAAAAAAGCTGTTTTGTACGTCATCATTCCGCAGCAATTATCGCTTTTTACCGTCCTGATCTTCAACTATATCCAGCATATTCACGCCGACGAAGAATCGGAGTTTAACCACTCCCGGAACATGACCGGAAAAACCCTGAACTTCTTCCTGCTGAACAACGGTCTGCACACGGCACACCATATTTCACCCGGTGTTCACTGGAGCAAACTCCGGGAAAAGCACGATAAAATCGCGCCGAATATCGATCCCCGTTTAAATGAAAGTAATTTCGCCTGGTATCTGTTCCGGGTGTATATCCTGGGCTTATTCAGCCCCTCCTTTCGCACACAAAATATGCGCATGGAGCGAATGCAAAACGTAGCGTTAACGACAAGTAATTAATCATCAACCATGAAAGTGT
>CALEYM010000170.1 GCA_937926185.1 uncultured Bacteroidota bacterium
ATACCCCGAAAACAAGAAAACGCGCCATCCATGTCAAGAGAACTCTCCACGCGCCACCTGATCGGCATCAAAAACATTACGGCGGACGATATCCAACTCATCTTTGAAACGGCGGACAATTTCAAGGAAGTGATCAACCGTCCGATCAAAAAAGTGCCTTCGCTGCGCGACATTACCGTGGCCAACCTGTTTTTCGAGAGCAGTACGCGCACCCGGGTGTCTTTTGAACTGGCCGAACGCCGCCTGAGCGCCGACGTGGTCAATTTCACCGCGTCTTCGTCCAGCGTGAGTAAGGGCGAAACCCTGCTCGACACGGTGAACAATATACTGGCCATGAAAGTCGACATGGTGGTGATGCGCCACCCCGCCCCCGGCGCCTGCGTATACCTGGCCAAAAGAATTCCGGCCAATATTATCAATGCCGGCGACGGCACCCACGAACACCCCACCCAGGCCTTGCTCGACGCTTTTTCCATCCGGGAAAAACTGGGCGACGTGGCCGGCAAAAAAGTGGCCATCATCGGCGATATCCTGCACAGCCGGGTGGCCCTGAGCAATGTATTTTGCCTGAATAAACTCGGCGCCAAAGTGCGCGTATGCGGCCCGCCCACCCTCATCCCCAAATACTACGGCGAACTCGGCGTGGAGGTTTCACACGACGTGCGCGACACCCTGCGCTGGTGCGACGTGGCCAACGTGCTGCGTATCCAGCTCGAACGGCAGGACATCAAATATTTCCCCAGCCTGCGCGAATACCACCAGTATTTTGGCGTCACCCGTCAAATGCTCGACGAACTGGACAAGGAAATCGTGGTGATGCATCCCGGTCCCATCAACCGGGGGGTGGAACTGACCTCCGACGTGGCCGACAGCCGGCAAAGTATTATCCTGCAACAGGTGGAAAACGGGGTGGCTATTCGTATGGCGGTGTTGTATCTGCTGGCAGCCCAGCGGTGACGAGGTGTCATCCGCGGAGGCACGACGCAGGTGACATTTCGTCACCGCTACATGGACAACGCAGCCTGTTCAAAACATCTCTTCCCGATATTCAAATTTTATCGCCCGGATTGGAGTACCCGGATTATTAAATTTCACGTTGGTTCTTCTGATCTACATTCTGCTTTTCCAGCGCCGGGTGTTGCTCGACATTACCGCGCAGGTGCAAACGTTGGTGAAAGTGTGTCAGGGCGAGGTGGCCTTACCGCCCGCGGCCATGTTCTACGCGTTTACCTGGCTGGCGGCGTTCGGGCAGTGCGATTTTGTACTGCTGATGGGCGGCGCAGCCATTACCCTGGCGGTATTCGGGCTGGCCAAATGGTGGGTCACCCGCTATGTTTTCGAAGATCATTTCGGCAAAAAATCAAATGCCTTTGGCTGGCTGGCCCTGTCGCTGGGTTTTGTGTGCAGCCTGCCCACCGCCGACTGGTGGGTGCGGGGATATTACATTGCCGGTCAGCCTTCGCCCAATTACTGGATGAACGGTACGCTTGCCGTGTCATATCCCTTCGCCATTGCTTTATTCTGGCAATCGTACCGGCAATTGCTCAAGCCTTCGTCTGCCTGGTGGCGATGGCAGTTGCTCCTGATCGTATTGCTGGCGCTATCCAAACCGAGCTATTTATTCGTTTTTGGGTTGGTTTACCCTGTATTTTTATTGACGCGACATTACCGGAACCGGGGTGTATGGCCGGCGCATCTGGCGCCGCTGGCGTTTGCCGGAATTGTTTTAGCTATTGAATACTACCTGGTTTTTATCCACCCGCAAAGCGTTTATGTGCGGGATTTTAACCAGGGCCGGGCAAGCGGCGCGCTGATCAGCCTGTTTGAAGTATGGAGGATCTATTCTTCCAATATTCCGGTTTCTGTTTTGGCCGCTGTTGTTTTTCCGTTGAGCGTGGCCATGTCGTATTGGACCGAATTGCGCCGCCGGCTACTGTTTTGGTATGCCTGGGCCGGCTTCGGCGTATCGCTGGCGATCAGCGCCGCGTTCATGCAAGCCGGGGCGGAGTATTACAACTGGTCGTTCCGGTTTCAACAATATGTCGCGGCGTATTTGTTGTTTTTAGTGTCCGTTTTATTTGTACGGGAAAAATTGCGGCGAAACGGGTACCGACTCAAAGGGGCAAAAATGTGGTGGAACGTGGGAGTGTTTGTGTTACATTTTATTTCAGGGTTAGTCTATTTGGCGAAAATATGGTGGACAATGAGCTATTATTAATCATTTCATAGGTTCTTATTTCCATTAGTTAAAATGGGAAGTATTCGAGACAAAACAGGTTAATTATAAGGATTTTTATCTGGGTCAATCCGGCTATCCCATATAAATAAAATATATGATTTTGGCTCCCGAAATCCGATAATAAAAGCTATTGTTTTAGCCATTTTTGCGCCATCTGGGTTATCTCTTCATTGGGAATTAGATCACTTTCATCGTAACTTTCACCCACAGCGCGCTCTAAGGCAGCTAAGACCTCACCTGGCAAATCCTCCAACGTATCCACCTCCTGCATGGCCTCAAGGCACAGGCGCAGCATTTCGCGCAGGAGTTTCTCATTGTTCACCTGTGCGAGCAGCGCAACAAAATCACCACGCAATTGGGCGATTGCCGGCGAAACGGCGGTTTTTTCAACAGTCATAATTAATTGTATTTACTTGCAAAGATAAGGCTCCATTTTCCAATAATCTGAAACAACCCGCCCGCCCTTTAACTTACCGCACCCGCATCTTTTTCAACATCTTTTCCGCCACCCGGCGCCCAGTTTCGGCAGCGCCGTTCATAAAACCCCAGTATTCGGCGCTGGTGTGTTCGCCGGCAAAATACAGGCGCCGGACGGGCTCGAAGGCTACGCCGTCAAATTCGGTGACCTGGCCCGGTTTAGGGCAGGAATAACTGCCCCGGACGAAAGGATTGGAAGGCCAGGCGGCCAGTTCCATCTTGCCGGTAAGACTGGCTTTGGCCCCCGGGAATGCGCCGTCCAAACCCGGGAGAATAAATTCCAGTTGCGTTTGCTCCGTACCGCGAACGGCGTTTTTACCGTGTTCACCGCCAAAGTAGCAGGTAAAGCTGCCCGCCCCGGCGTTGTTGTTTTGCATTTGGGCGCTGTCCCAGCCGTTGGGGATTTGTTCGTTAAACAGATAGCCCCGGTAACCCCGGTTGCGCCAGGGCCGGTCGCGGGTTTCGAGGATAAATTTGGCGTTGGTGCCGTAGCCCAGTTCGCGGATGACGCGTTGTTTGAGCGGCGGCAGTTCCATTTTGATGTCGATTTCGCGCAGCACGCTAAAGGGCAGGGTCATGATCACAACGTCGAAGGTCTCTTCACGGGTGGCGCCGTTGACGTTGAAAACCAGCGTGATACTGCTGTTGGCGTTTTCGCGCAGGGCCACCAGGCGGTGTTCGTAGCGGATCTGCCCGTCCAGCTGTCCGGCTATGGCTTTCGGAATTTGTTCGTTGCCGCCGATCACTTTGAAGCGTTCGTCGCTGTGGCCGAAGGGATAGAATTTTTCGTTTTTGATCTCAAAAATACTGAGCAGGTTGGCCGCGCTTTGTTCGGCGGGTTCCAGGCCGTTTTCGCCGAGGAAAGCGGCGTGCAGCATTTTTTTGACCCAGGGGCTCACCTGGAGTTTATCGATGTAGTCCGCCATCGACAAATTGTCGAAAAAGGCGGCCTGCTTGCGGTTGGCTTTTTTCTGATCACGCTGAATTTGCGGATATACCGCGCTGAATTCCGCCAGCACTTCGTTGGTCGTGTACAGCCGGTTTTCAAAATAAAAGGCGTCGCGTTCGCCAAACAGGTCTTTCTCCACGTCCATGAGTTGCCCGTCGAAGCCGGCCACGCGGGCAAACCAAAGCATGTCGGCATGCACGGTATCGATGAATTCGGCGCCGATTTCGGTGTTCAGGTTGCCGTTGTCGAAGATGCGGGCGCTTTTGATACGCCCGCCGGGGCGTTTGTCGCCTTCGAACAAGGTGGCTATTACGCCTTTGCGCCGCAACACAAATCCCGCGGCCAGGCCGGACATGCCGGCGCCGACGATGGCGATTTTGTAGTTGGGTTTGTCCAGCGCCGCGCCCAGCAGATCAGAGGCCATGGCCGGGCCGCCGGCGCCCAGCAGCAGTCCGGCGCGGGCGGTAGTACGAAGGAATTGTCGCCGGTCGAGGGTATGGCGATGGTGCTCAACAAGCAGGTCGTCCGTACTTTTTTCCGGATGTTGGTGGGCGAGTCGGGCCAATTGAAAGGCCTGGCGAAGGGTGTGGAGGAGCGTTGTTTTCATATTTTACGGGTAGCCGGGCCTTCGGGCCGCCCTGGGCCGGGCCCTTCAAGACCAATGATAAAAGTTGCGCCAAGTTAGGCGTTTTCATCATCTCCCAAAAATTAGGATTGCACCGCGGAATAAGCCGCGGGCAGGTATTCCTCCAATCCGAGCATTTGTAACGCCCGCATAAACAGCTCATCTACCGGCGCTTGCAGTACTACCGTTTCGCCGCCCACCGGGTGCTCAAAACCCAGCTCCGAAGCGTGCAGCAGCATACGCGGCAGTTGCAGCACATTCCAGAAATACATATTGTGTTTGTTGTCGCCGTGGCGTTTGTCGCCGATCACCGGGTGGAGGATATGGGCAAAATGTTTGCGGATCTGGTGCCGGCGTCCGGTTTCGGGTTCCACTTCCACCAGGGAAAAACGGGCGGTTTTATATTTGTAACCGATGGCATACGGCACTTCGCCGCGGCCCAGGGTGCGGTAATGCGACAGGGCTTCCAGGTATTCCGCATCGGGTTTGTCCTGGTCGCGCACCGCGTAATCAACGGTTCCCTGCTCGTCGGTCCAGCCGCGCACGATGGCGAGGTATTTTTTCCCGATGGTTTTTTCCCGGAAATAGGCGGCCAGCAGTTCGGCGGCTTCGGCGCTTTTGCCATATACCAGCACGCCGGAAGTGGCCCGGTCGAGCCGGTGAATGGTGTATACCGGCGCCCCGATCTGGTCGCGCAGGGTTTGCATGACAAATACCGTGTCTTCGCTGATACGGGTGCGGTGCACCAGCATGCCCTGAGGCTTATTGATGGCGATAAAATAATCGTCTTCGAAAAGAATAGGCAAAATCACGGGGCAAAAGTAGGGCTTACAAATCGACCAACACCTCGTAAGAATATTTCCATTTGCGCTCTTCGCCGGGTTTGAGTTCTATTTCCCATTCGATCACGTACGAGGAATTTACCCGGAGCGAGGCTTGTTCCTGGGTAAGTTTCCAGGGCTGATCGGATTGCAGCGGTTTACCTTCCAGTGGCCGGCGAATTTTCAGCTTTATG
>CALEYM010000171.1 GCA_937926185.1 uncultured Bacteroidota bacterium
TCTGGTTTTCGATGTCCTGAATGGCGCTTTCCACTTTGCGCTTGTACTCGGCGTTGGCGCGTTCTTTAGCCTCGGCGATGATTTCGTCTTTGGCTTCTTTCGCCTCTTTCAGGATCGCAGCGCGTTCTTCGCGGGCCTGGGCCAGCAGTTTTTCGTTTTCAGCCTGCAGGTGCGACATTTCCTCGCGGGCTTTTTTAGCCTCGTCGAGCGCATCCTGGATGTCCTGTTCGCGTTTTTTAAGCGATTCGGCAATCGGTTTGAACGCAAAACGGCTCATCAGGAACCAGAAGAGCAGGAAAATAACGGTCGTCCAGAAAAGCAAACCCGGTTCGGGCTTGATGACGGAAAAATCTCCGAGGAACAACATATCGTGAATGATGAATGATAAATGATGAATGATGAATTTACGATTCACAAATTTGCCTTAGCGCATTCCCAAGTCGTAAGTCAGAAGTCGTAAGTCGTAAGTCAAAATCCGGGCCGTTGCGTCGCCAACCGCTTCGCGCCGGCCCGGGAAAAATTCTTAGCCGGCGGCGCGTACGAAGAAGGCCAATACCATGCACACCAGGGCGGCGCCCTCTACGAGAGCGGCCGTCAGGATCATGTTTGCACGGATATCACCCACTGCTTCGGGCTGACGGGCGATGGCGTCCATCGCCTTACCACCGATTTGACCGATACCGATACCCGCGCCAATTACGGCAAGACCGGCACCAAGAGCTGCGTAAGACATTGTATATGATTGAGTTGATGAAAAATCAAAGTTTATGAGGGTTTATGAGGGTTTATGAGGGTTTAGGGGGTTTAGAGGGTTTATGAGGGTTTAGAGGGTTTAGACAAAACTGGGGGCATTAATCAATCCGCAATCCGCAATCCGTAATCCGTAATCCGCAATCGTCAATGGTGATGCGGTTCTTCGATCGCCGTACCGATATACACTGCCGAGAGCATGGTAAAGATGAAGGCCTGAAGGAAGGCCACCAGGAGTTCCAGTGTCATCATAAACAGGGTAAGCGGGATGGAAGCCGCGGCGCCGGCGGCAGAACCGCCCACGCTTTTACCGGCGTCGCCGAAGATGAAGATCAGGCTTACAAAACTCAGGATTACGATGTGGCCCGCGGTGATGTTGGCGAAGAGACGCAACAACAGCGTGAACGGCTTGAGGAAGAGCCCGAGCACCTCGATAGGCGTCAGGATCAGTATTTTAAGCGGCGCCGGCACACCGGGCATCCACAATGTGTGTTCCCAGAAGTGTTTATTGGCGCTGAACGTCGAGATCAGAAAGGTCAGAACGGCTAGTACGATGGTCACGGAAATATTGCCCGTGACATTGGCGCTGCCCGGGAAAAAGGGAATTTGTCCGATCAGGTTGAGGCCGAGAATGAAGAAAAAGGCCGACAACAGGTAGGGCAGGTAGCGCTCGTATTTCGGGCCGATATTCGGTTTGGCTACTTCGTCGCGGATAAAGATGACAAAGGGCTCCAGGAAGTTTTGCAGGCCTTTGGGCGCCTGGTGTTCCCGCCGGGTGGCAGCGTTGGCAGCCGCGCGAAACAGTAGAAAAAGGATCAACGCCGTGAGCAACATGGTGAACACATTGCGGGTAATGGAGAAATCGTAAAAGCTGGTGATGCCGCCGCCCATGATGCCGCCGTCGAAGGTGGTTTTGGCGTCGAGCGGTTCGCAATTGCCGTTGATGAGGGCGTTATACACCGTTTTTACTTTGCCGTTCGCATCAACTTCCTGGTGGGCATAGTCGCTCACGTCGAATTCGCCGCGGGCCAGCGCCGGATTTTTCAGGCGCATCACGTTGCCGTGCACGAGCACGTAGCCGTCTTTGCTCTTTGTACCGTTTCCGTGGTGGTGGGCGTGAAAAGCCGCGGTGGTGGTCAGCGTCCAGCCGTGGCCCGGGGCGTACAGGATACAGGGCAGGTGCAGGTAAACGTCGCCCACGATGTGCAGGGCATTGGCGTCGGCGATGTGGTGCACGGCATTGTCGCCGGCGTTGAATTCCGGTTCTACGGAAACCGAATGGCCGCAGGGGCCGTGCCCTTCAGCCGGGTGTGCCGCGGCGCCGGGGCGTTCCTGCGCCTCTCCGGCGGGATGAGCCGCTTCGCCGGCCTGTTCCCGCGGATGGTTCTCGTGGCCAGTCTGCGCTGCCGCGGACGCGGCGCCGAAGGCGCTGATAATCAGTATGATCCAAAACTTGCGAAAGGCTGTCATATCCACATCAGGAAAGGCTTTGCTGAAATCGGCGGCAAAAGTACGATGCGGAATTTGTATAAAAAAACCGGAAAAATTATTTTTCCGAAAAAAATGGGGATTTGGGATAATTTGGAACGGCTCTGCGAAATTTAATTTGGAACGTATACTCACGGCGAGCTGCCCTGGCGAATATTTACCTTATACAAGCGGGCGTTCACGTCATTAGGATCGGGCCGGGCGAGGAACCAGGCAAAACCATCGCGCACTTTCAGGCTTTTCGGGAAGAAGCCGATCTCCGGGAGATGATAATCGGCGACAGGCTCAAGAGTCCCGGGGTCTATCTGGCGCAGCAAGTGCCGGCCGCCGGGAGCAAAATGGGCGTACAAGTCGCCCCGCCGCGTATCGTACAGCAATTGTTTTTGCCATCCCGGCGCGCGGTGGTAACGGATTGGTTGCTGCCGGAAGCGCCGGGCCGAATCGGCCCGGAACCGGAGCGCGACACCGTTTTCGTGGTCGAACAGTACCAGGGAATCATCCAGCCGCAACAAAGGGACATAGAGGGAGTCGAGCCTGAGCGATTCAATCCATGCCAGGTGAGCCAGTTGCGCATTGCTGTGGGCCAGGTTCATCAGGTGCTTGAGGCTGTGGTCGCCCCGGTAGAAATCGCGTTCGTTATCGAAGTCTTTGTCGTACAATTGTCCACGCCAGTTTGGCGGAAGGTTGGGTTCGACAACTACCGGCGTCCCGCTGAGCATGGCGCCATAAGCGGCGCCGGCTTCCAGCCGGCCCGCCTCGCAGTGTATTTCGATGAGCGGATGCCGCTGTTTGGCCGGATCGGCATACCAGAATGCCACGCTTTGATTGAAAGCGTCCCGTTTGCGGAAGAAATAATATCCTTCCTGTTCGAGTACGCAAGGTTCCACCAGCCGGCGAAAGTCATCCGGCGCATAACGCGGGAAAGTGTCGAGGCGATCATCCTCTATAATGACGAGTTCCTGGGCGAAACCGGCGCCGGCTACATGGAACACCCCCGTGCAACTGCGGTGCAGTATTGTTGCCTGTCCCGGCAATTCCACTTCGGCCAGGGGGCGCCGGCTGGCGTCGAGCAGGCGGGCCAGATATTTTTTCCGCGACCTCATCAGTACCAATACCTTTTCGCCGATGACGTCGAAATCGAGAATGTCCGTTTGGAAATCTTCTCTGACAACTACCTCTGCCCTTTTGGCGCCAATGCGTACTTCGGGCAAAGCAGTGGTGTGCTGGGTCAGCACAAAATCGATCCGGGCCGGTTGTCCATTTATGCCGTCTGCGTCAACTGGTACGCTTTCAGCATGGTATCCGAGATAAACGGCCGTCAGGGCAGCCGGGCGGGTTTGCAATTCGACCCGGTAAAATCCAAGGGCATTGGTAATGGCGAGGAGCTTATCGGCTACCTGAATCCGGGCGCCAGGCAAATGTTCGCCCGCTTCATTCCTGACAAAACCTTCGGCCCGCCAGGCAGGTGATTGGGCGGCGGCATGGCCGGCAAAAAGTAATGCCCCGACCCATAAGCGCATCGTTTTCATGGCAATCCGTTTTTTCGTTCCAACGAAAAATATGGATCGCGGCGCTATGGTGCCAAAAGATTGTACAAAGACCCCGGCAAGGGGTGTGAGTGTCGTGTGTGATCCGGTGAAGGTAACGGGTTCGTTAGCCCTTAGCTTTCTCAAGTAGGGATACCAAGGGCATCCGAACCCGTTAAACCCGCTCAACCTTCTCTTAGTACATCATCAGCTTGCGGTTGGCAATGCCGAATTCACTTTCGAGTTGATAGGAATACATGCCGGGTTCCTGCAGGTCGGAACGGCGGAGGATGATATGATTTTCACCTTTTTCGAAGGTGCTGGTATGGGTGTATACTTCCCTGCCAAAACCGTCGTACACCCGCAGGGTGACGCTGGTGTTGGCCGGCAAATTGAACCACAACAGGGTCATTTCGATAAAAGGATTGGGCGCGTTGGGCAATAATTCGAGGCCGGAATATGATATTGGCTGGCCTTGGTACATGTGCATGGGTCGACTACTCATGAGATTCAGGATGATTAAGTAAGATTATGGCGTGGTTTTGTGATATCCCCTTTTGAAGTTTGTCCGGGAGAGGAATTCCGGAGGGGGGACAGAAAGTTTATTTTTTAATGGATTGCGTTTCAAATCCTGTGCCAGAAGGATGTATTTAACATTCCAAGTGCGTCCGTTATCTGACAACTGTTTTTATTTGTTTCATTTTCAATGGAATAAATTAAGCGTTAATGATGTTTTAATACTTTTAACCCGATTATAAGAGCCGGTGGAAAAGAAAAAACGTTATCTTTGCAACACCTTATTTAATGCATAATTTTTCGCGGGATTAGCTCAGTTGGTAGAGCGCTAGCTTCCCAAGCTGGAAGTCGCGAGTTCGAGTC
>CALEYM010000172.1 GCA_937926185.1 uncultured Bacteroidota bacterium
CTGATCTTCGAAGTGGAACTGTTTGAGATCAATCCGAAAGAATAAACAACCTGTCCATGCGCAACCTCCATTACCGGCTGCTGGCCATGATCCTCGTGTACGGGCTGCTCAAGTTTTTCGGCGGCTCCTTCGGGCATCTGGTCTTGTATCCCGTGACCCTGATGGTCACTTTCCTGCACGAATTCGGCCACGCGCTGGGCGCCTTGCTCACAGGCGGCACGGTGGAGGGCATGCAGGTAAGCCCCGACGGCAGCGGGTACACGCTCACGCGGGGCGGCAGCCGGGCGGTTGTGCTCATGGGCGGTTACCTGGGCAGTGCGGTGCTGGGCAATGTGATGTTCCATATCGGCGCGCGATACCGGTCCATGACGCACCATACCTTGCTGGTGCTGGCCGGACTGATGGTATTGTCGGGGCTGATCTGGTTCGAATCGTTTGCCAGCACCGGACTGCTTTGGGGCTTCGCCCTCGTTTTGGGTTTTATCGCCCTCAAAACCAACTGGGATCAGGACGTGCTCATGTTCCTCGGCCTGGCTACCGTGTTGTACATCATCCAGGATTTCGACGTCGGCCCGAAAAGCGACCTGGCCATGTACGAGCAGGTGGTGGGGTTTTTCCCCTCGCAGATATGGATGTACATCTGGCTGGCATTGGCAGGTTTGCTGTTCTTCTGGAACCTGCAGGAGTTGTTCCGCCGGCGCTGATCCGTTCACCTCAACAGGCGTTCCATGAAAATACCGCTTAAATGGATCTCGCGTTTCGTGATCGCTTACATGCTGGTCGCCTTCGGGTGGTGGGCTTTGCACCAGTGGAACGAAAGCCGGCGCTTTTATGAAAAAGAAATAGAACTGCTGGAAAGCAAATACAAACGCACGGGCGTCAACCTCACCCAATTGCAGAATACCGAGGAATACAAAAAGATCGCGCGGCACTGGAAAAAACAACAGCGCATGATCCTGTCCGAAGGTATTTTTCTGACCTTCTGCCTCGTATTCGGCCTGTGGATGATCAACCGTGCAGCCAACCGCGAAGTGACGCTGGCCCGGCAGCGCCGCAATTTTCTGCTGAGCATCACCCACGAACTCAAATCGCCGCTGGCAGCCCTGCGCCTCACCCTCGAAACCCTGTGCAAACGCGAACTCAAACGCGAAACCCTCGAAAAACTCTGCGCCAACGGCCTGCGCGACGCCGCCCGCCTGCAACAACTCGTGGAAGACCTGCTGCTCGCCGCCCGCCTCGAAGACCAATGGAAGCCCCTGCCCGAACCGCTCGACATCGAAGCCATCGCCCGCGACTGCGCCACGAGCCTGCAAACCCGATTTCCAGCCTCGGTGATCCATATCAACGTCCCGCCCGGTTTCGCCCCCGTACAGGCCGACAAGCCCGGACTGACGGCCGTGATCCAGAACCTGCTGGAAAACGCCGTGAAGTATTCCCCCGAAGGCGAACCGGTTGAGTTTTCGGCGGAAAAAAGCAACGGCAAACTCCGGATCAAAGTGGCCGACCGCGGCATCGGCATTCCCAACGATCAGAAAGAGGCCGTTTTTGAAAAATTCTACCGCATCGGCAACGAGGAAGTGCGCAAAACGACGGGCACTGGTTTGGGTTTGTACATCGTCAAACAAGTGGTGACCGCGCATGGCGGAACGATCCGTGTGACGGATAACTTGCCGAAAGGGAGCGTGTTTGTGGTGGAGATGTGATAAAACAATTTTTGATAAGCCATTAATGGATTATTTTTGCAAAACAAAAATGATTGTCTATGTCTGCGACTCAGTTGTCTTTTTCGGATTTGGTGGAAAAAGCCGTCAATCTTGATGTTCAGGATTATGAAAAATTCTTGCATCTCGTTAACACCCGGCGTGCTCAAAAGCGTCCGGATGTACTCTCCAAAAAAGAGTCAGATTTGTTAAAAAAAATATACGAGCCGTTTTCACCAACCCAAAAAGCGCGTTTGGAATTTTTGAACTCAAAAATATGGGATGAAACATTGAGTGAGACGGAACATAAAGAGCTGTTACAACTGATTGAAACACAGGAGCGATGGGCCGCCGAACGCATGAACAACCTGGTGAAATTGGCGACGCTTCAAAATTCAGACTACCTGACCTTGGTCAAACAGCTTGGGATACCAACGACCACAGATAATGAGTAAGGCTGTCCTTCCGGAAACCATACGCCGTTTTGTCGGCGCAAGAGCTAAATGGTATTGCGAGTATTGTAAAAGTCGGGCTGATTGTGGGACAGGGCCTTTCAATGTGGAGCACATCATTCCAACGTTCAAAGGCGGAACGGATGACGTTGAAAACCTTGCGTTTTCCTGCCATGGCTGCAATGGCCACAATCTCATCAAAACAACTGCCCCTGATCCTGTTTCGGAACAAACAGTGTCTCTTTTCAACCCACGTACACAGACGTGGAATGAGCACTTCTGTTGGGATGAAACCTCTACTGTCATTTTGGGACAAACACCAACCGGACGGGCAACTGTTGAAGCCTTGAAACTGAACAGGTTCCTTTAGTTAATCTGAGAAAAGCAATGGTGATGCTCGGAATTCACCCTCCTGAATGACTCCCTTCGAACAGCTCGTCCTCGATTTAACGCCCCGCTACGGCCCCGGCGAAGCGCGCAGCATCGCCCGCATCGTGTTCGAGGACGCCTTCGGCGCGCGCCGTCCGGCGGAAAAGGTTTTTTCCGAAGTGGAAGAACGGCAGTTCCTCGATATCCGGCGCCGCCTGCTGCTGGGCGAGCCGGTGCAGTATGTGCTGGGCCAAGCCGATTTTTTCGGACTAAAATTCAGCGTAAACCCCGCCGTGCTCATTCCCCGCCAGGAAACGGAAGAACTCGTCGCCTGGGCGATGGAATGGCTCAAAGAACGGGCCCTGCCCCACCCCGCCGTGCTTGACGTCGGCCTGGGCAGCGGCTGCATCGGTATTACCCTGAAAGCCAAACGACCCGAAATCCGACTGTTCGGACTGGAAAAAAGCCCCGCCGCGCTCGATTTGGCCGAGGAAAACGCCCGGCGCATCCTGGGCGACCAAACGTTTACTTTCGTATGCGGCGACATACTGTCGCCTTCCGCGGAACAATTGTTCCCCGGCCTGGACCTCATCATCAGCAATCCGCCTTATATCCCCCTGCGGGAACAAACCCTGATGCCCGAACACGTCCGGAAATATGAACCGGGACTGGCCTTATTTGTGGAAAACGACGACCCGCTGCTGTTCTACCGGGCCATCGCCGGCTTTGCCCGCCGGAAACTGCGGCCCGGCGGCGCGTTGTTTTTCGAGTGCAACGAGTTTAATGCGGGAGAGGTGGCGGCGTTGCTGCGGACGGAAGGGTTTGAAAATGTGGCCTTGCGGAAGGATCTGTCGGGGGCGGAACGGATGGTGCGGGGGGAACTGCCCTAAACCCTGCTTCCTCAATCATTGAACATTGAACATTGAACATTGAACATTGAACATTTTCACAATTGAAAATTAAAAAATTATAAATTTTAAAATTTTAAATGTACAATTTTCAATGTTCAATTTTCAATGT
>CALEYM010000173.1 GCA_937926185.1 uncultured Bacteroidota bacterium
GGAAAATCCAGCCTTGCCAAAGGAAAACCATTTGCAGGGGCAGGAATAATTTAAGGGAAAAATCGATCAGGATACTCGGAACGACAATCCGTTTGAAGTTGACACAATAGGTACTGAGCACAACGGCCAGCGTATAGAATAACGCCAGTGGCAAAGCCATCCACAGGTATTCCTGCAGCAGCGGCGATCCGGAAGTCAGGGCGGCGCTGATGGGCGACCAAAATACAAGGGCAATAACGGCACTGATTCCCCAGCCTGCCAGGCACAGCAGCAGCAGCAGGGGCAAAAGACCGTTATGGCCGTTCGATTTGTTTTGAAAATGCGGGAAAAACCGGATTGCGACCGTTTGTCCGGACAGGGCGAATAACGGATAACCAATAATACCGATACTTAACAGATACTGCACCAGCCCATAAGCTTCCACCGTTTCCCGCTGCGAATAAATAAATATGGTGCTCGCGGTTCCGAGTATCAGTCCGGTAAAATTGACGATCGAATGTTTGATCCCCTGTCGCTGGATGACCCCCATTTATTCCAGAATCGCCAGTCGTTTCACCGTGGCGCCTTTTTCATTTTGCAGGAATACCGAATAGGTGCCGGCGCTGAGTCCGGCCGTGGGTATTTCAAACTGGTTATCGCCCGTGTACACCTGCATTTGGCTTTGATAACAAATCCGGCCGGCGGCATCGCATACTTTCAGGGAAAGGTTCATGCCGCTTGTTGATTGAATATTCAGCAAAGCGGGTATTCCGGAAAATACGGGATTCGGCAACAATTCAATAATGGTCGTTTTTTCCAGTTCGTTCGTGTAAGACAGATTTTTGGTGTGGAAAACCCCGGTTTGAGCATTGTCAAAGGGTTGGCAAACATCCCAGCCGTTATACGCCTTTACCCTCCAGTACAAATTCATGTTGTTGGGCAGGGATTTTGACATAACCAGGTTCGAGCCGTCGATGACCGTTTGAGAAAAAAGGATTGGGCTGAATTTGGAATTCAGGCCGATTTCCACCACGTAATATTTCGCATTGGCTATCTTGTTCCACTTGAACTCGATCTGGTTGTAATGTACCGGCGTCAGGGTGTCGACAGGGCTGATGAGTTCCACCTGGGCGTCGTCGTCGATGCCGGTGAGCGGCTGGGTAATTTGCAAATAATTCTTGTGTTCGTCCTGCAGATTTGCGCGAATGGCGGCTTGCTGTTCGGTAGTGAAACGCGAGGCGCAGGCATCGTTGGCGTAGCCCATGTACAGGGTGGCATCGGAGCGGAAGGATATGCTGTCGGGGTCAATTTGTACGGTGTTGCTGCGAAATTCACTGGTGCAGGACCAACGGTCGCTCAGATAATCCGGGTCGGTGTCGCAAAAACGGTCGCCGCCGGTAAAACAATTGCTGCGGTCCGTTTTTTCCACTTCCCGTCCGTTCACGTATTTGGGCGCCGGTTTGGAATAGTTCCATTCGTAGTCTTCCCAGCCGCTGAACGGGTGCGGTAGTGAAAAGTGATGCCCCGCCTCGTGCGCCCAGGTTGTATTGCCGGCGCCGGAGCAACTTTTCTTCAGAACGATGACATCTTTCCAGGAATAGCCGCAGTTGCCGGCGGGATCACCCACAATAAAGGCATTCAGGCGGTTCTTTATACCGGCAGAAGCGGTGTTGATCATATCGGATCCGCCCGACCAGTCGTGCTCATACCAGGAGGTGTTATTGTGATACCGTACTTCATCGCCTGGTTTGAGATAAAACCGGATACGCAGGGGTTCGTATTGCTCGTTCATTCCGCAAACGGCAGCAAGGGCCCGGTCCAGCGGGTAATAGCTGTTGCCCTCATCCTTGCCTACGATGTGCAGGGTCATGGGTACGTAAAGCCAGGCGGTGTCGGCGTCGTCGCGATCAAACAGGCCGGTATTGCGTTGATACCAGTCGAGCCAGGGAGAAAACCCGGAATAGCCGCAAAAATTGGCGGGAGCCTCATCATCCTGGGCATACACGAAAATGCCAGGCAAAAGAAAACAAAAGAGCAAAACGGACTTGCGTAGGCGCATTAAGCAGAAGTTTGAATAGTTGGTCGGTAATCGGAGGCAAAGGTCGGTTTTTTAGTGAAATTTATCCATGAACGGAAAGAATAAGACAACGGGCGACAATTTTGTCCGGAAAGCCTATTCATTTTGAATAACAATTGTTTGACGCGCCACGCCAGTGGGCCCTGCGCAAGTGAGAAAATAAACGCCGTTATTCCAGGTTGCGGAAGGCAGATACAGATCATTGACCCGGTCATTGAGTTGCCGCGTCGTTTGCCAGATAACCCGGCCCGCCGCATCGTAAACACTGAAAAACCCGCCATGGTTGAGCCAGTCGGCGGGCACTTCCACACTGAGTGCCTGTCCGGACTCCAGCAGGGTGGGGTAGCAGCGCCAACCGCTGATTTCCGCGGGTTTGAGGCCGCTTACCGTTACGGCCTTGAATTTTTGCGCCGGCGAAAAAGCGGTACAGGTATATGAATAATTGAATGGGCGTACCCGCCAGTTAAAAACGATATTGGTTTGTAAGGGGCTCAGCGTGACAAAAGTGTCGGTGACCACTAATTCAACTTCTTTAGCTGCAAAGGAAGCCAGCCGGGAAGCCTGCACAACATAATGTGTGGCGCCCGGCACACGCGACCACTGCAAGGTGACGCCCGAAGCCGGTGCGTTTTGTTCATTCACCGGCGACAGCAGGGTAGGCGTGCCTTCCACCGGGTCGTGTTGGGCCTCAAAAACCACCCAACTCGCCTTTTTAGTCAGCAGGTGAGCCCGCATAATTTCAATTTGCTGCTCGCTAAACCGGTTTTGGCATTTGTCGTCGGCGTAGGACATGTATAAACTTCCATCGGAAACGAAAGTAGCGCCGGCGGGGTCCTTTTGCACCACCAGGCTGTTGCCTTCGCTGTTGCAATCCCAGCGATAACTCAGGTAATCCGGTTTGGTGTCGCAAATGTTGTCGGCGGCTTTACCGCAATTACTGCCGTCCACGTATTCCACCAGCGCGGTATCTAGCGGCGCCGGGATAGTAGTATCCAATGTATCGTGGAAATAAGTATAATTATAGGTGAGCGTATCCGGGGTCGGGCTGTTCGGGTCGTAGAGGTTGTAATCCCAGCCGCGGAAGGTATGGGGTAATTTCAGGGCGTGGCCCACTTCATGCGTCCAGGTGTGGTCGTCGGCTCCTGAGCAGGTGTGCATCATGGCCACGCCGGCGTAAGGCAAATTGTAACCACAGCTGCCGGCTGCCTTGTTCACAAAATAAGCGTTCAGCACATCGGGCACATTATTCGCAAACATCATCTGAACGCCCTGCGCAATGGAGTCGTGTTGGTACCAGGCCGAATTGTTCAGCAGATTCCAGTCGTATTTGCAATAAAACCGGATGGCGGTGGGCGCAAAATCGGTATTCAGCCGGCATATAGCATTCAGCAATCTTTCCGGCGAAAAACGTCCGTTGCCGTTGTTGTTGGCCAGGAGATGCAGCTGCATACCGACATACAGCGTATCGTCGGCATTGTCCGGTATATGGATACGGCCCGCCAGGAAATCATCGAGCCAGCGATCTTTTTCCGGCGCCGTACCGCAAGGCGAAAAGTCATATTTGGAAAACTCCTCCTGTGCAACCAGGCAGTGGGCGAATACCAACAGAATTACAAAAAGCG
>CALEYM010000174.1 GCA_937926185.1 uncultured Bacteroidota bacterium
CCAACTCGATCCCGCCGCCCGCCAACTGGCGCAACGCATGCTGGACTACCTGGAGAAAAAAAGCGTGGCAGCGGCTATGCGTACGATGAAAGAAATTGCCGCCGGGGCGGGTAAGTATTTCGCCGGCGCAGAAAAAGCCGCTTGATATTTTTATTCCGGGCCGCCCGGCAGGCGGCCTCTTGTTTTTTTACGCCTCTATAGCCATCAACCCATTTCCAGCAACTGAATCAGTGCCGTACCCTGTAAAATAAACCGGATGATGCGGGATACCCCGAAGAGTAACAATTTAGAAAAAGGATACCTGAACATACTTACAGCAAGCGCTACCATCGAGTAAGGCGAAAAGGGAAACAATGCGGCAATGACCAGAAAGGCGCCCCCCCACTTCTGGGTAAGGGCGATATAGTTTTTCAGACGGGTTTCGATATAGTGTTTTACCCGATCCTGACGCGATATCCATATTCCGAGCCAGTAAGAAACGATACCGCCCACGTAGGACAGTACCCCTAAAAATGTCAGCATCCACAGCGGCTCCCCGAACTTTTCCGCCCACAGCATAAACAGGTCCGGAGGGATCATGCCCAGTAAGGATTCTGAAACGAAAAACAGTACCAACACCTGTGTGTCGGTGAACCGGTCTATGATGTTCTGAAAAATCTGGTTGAGATTGAGTACGTGTTTCGCCACCAGAATTACCGCCACAACAACCAGGGCGTACAGGAATACAATTTTTAGCACATTGGTACCGATGAACCGCAAATGGCCGGTTTCCCGGTAAAAGGATATGGTGGCCCAAACTTTGCCGATTACTTTGTTTACATAAGTCATGGCTACCTGGTTATTTATCTTCAATAAAAGGCACTGTTTCGCTTTGGTCGCCCATAGCGTTCAGTCTTGCTTTCAGTTGTGAAAAGGATTTTACAGGCAACTCATCCATTAAAAGATTGGCAATCCAGGCGGGCACACTGCCCCCGGGATCAATCCTGGCAACATATTCCACCTTTACCCGCGTGGAAGACAGCGGCGTCACGGTGACGTGGGCATGGTAGTCTCTGATCCGGATGAATCCTTTTTTTTGAGGCATGACATCCGGCAGGTTTTTCAATCGTATGGTAAGCGTTTTTGACGCCGGATCCTGCGTTACTTTCAGGTGAAGTACCACGTAGCGGTCCTGAACAGGCCAGGGCGCTTTAGCCTCCGAATAATAGATCAGTTCCGATTCGTTGATCCGTTTGACAATACGTGGATTGTGCACTGCCGAGTTCCATCGCTTGTATTGATCTATATCCAGCACCGCCGCCGCGTACTGCGACAGGGTGGCGTTGGTCTCGAACGTGGCGCGCAGGGCATTGAAGGCTGAGCTATCCTGCTGGCTGCTGTAAACTTTTATTCCGTTTTGTTCCGTCCGGAATTTCCAGTTGTTTTGTGCAGTAAGGCAGGCGAGACCATAAAATAGCCCTGCGAAAACGGCATAAAACCTCAAGGCAAAAAGCGGAATACTCAAACAGCGCGTCCCCGGGGCCTTCGCTGCCGCCGGCTGTGCGCAATAACGATTGATTTTAGTGGCGGTGTCCATAAGAGCAGATTTTACAGATTGCTATGCCGGTTCTGTATCCGCGTATACTTCCTCCACGGGAACAGCCCCGAACGTTTCACCGAACATCTTTTCCCGGTATTTTTTCAGGAAATAATCCAGGGTTTCTATCCGCAACCGGATAGAACCTTTCGGTTTGTTTTCATCGATGTCCCGGAAACTGAAAAACGGCGTACCGGAACTTTCAATAATTTCTTCCAACACCGTATAGATCGGCGCATCGTGCCCGCATTTGAAATTGGACAACTCCAGGGCCACCAGATTGGGGTGCCGGGCCACGAATTTGGCCGCCCATAGTTTCGTATTGGCATTCGGGCTGATCGAGCGTTTCCATACGTCCGAAATTTCGAGCGGATGTTTTACGCGCCCCGTCCGGATATCGTCGCCGAATACCTGCTCCAGGGTGTACGGGTCGGTGGGGAGGATATCCTGGGCCAGGATCGGATAACCCAGTTTCTGGAATTCCGTGAATATCTCGTGGTTGATACCTGGGTCTTTGTGATAAGGACGCCCGAGTAATACCAAACCGATTTTGTTTTCCCGTTCCAGCATATCCAGCACCCGCCGGGATTGACCCCGGATGTACGACCGGTATTGATCCAGCGCCCTGAACCCGGCCTCGACCGCTCTTACGTTTTCATTGCGCGTAAGTCCCAATACCAACCGGAAAGCGTCGAACATCTGGCGTTCGAATAATTTGGGCTCAGCCAGATTCAAAAAGGGATCCAGATAGGAAATGCCCATCGAGGCGAACGTATCGCCTTCTTTGGTGAAACAGGCTTTTACGACCTCCGGAGAAGGCACGATGGACGGGCAGGTCCAGGCGCCGAGCGTACCCTTCAGTCCCGCGTCGATATCGCCGATAGCGGGAAAGAAAATAAGGTTCAGGGCTCTTTTTTTGTGTTTTTCATACAACAGGTTGTGTACGTGCGCGACGGTGACCTTGCTGGGGAAACAAGGGTCGATGGCGCCTCTTTTGCCGCCTTCGCGGTAGAGATTTTCGCTGGTGAAGTCGGAAAAGACAATATTACTGCCCCGGATGCCCAAACTTTCGAAGTACGCGGTGAACAACGGCGCGAAAGAATACAACAACAACACCCTGGGAAGGCCGACCACCAACTCTTTCCGGCGGGTAAAGGCCTGCCTGCGCGCGCTGCCGTCCCACAGGCGAATGGGCTCGAAAACGGGTTCAGGTTGATAACTTTTGAACAATTCCCGGATGCTGACATCGAGCAGGTTAGGGGTGGCGTCGAGCCGGACATCCAGTTCCTTTTTGATCGACCGCATGTCTTTTACGTCTTCTACCGAGCCTTTTTCACAGGCGTTGCCCACGATGATCCGTCTGGTAATTTCGCGTTGTCCCTTATCGGGGGTACCGTTTGCGACATCCGTTTGCCGTTCGTTTATAGCCGGCCCCGGGGCAGGCATCCGCAGGTCGATGTAAGTGCGCAGGCACTTGTTTTTGCAAAAAACGCAGCGGGTGGTTTCATCGGAAGTCAGGCGGTAGGTAATGTGCGAAGTGGCGTCAAAGCCGATGAAACTGCTCTGTTTGCGTTCGTTTTCCCAGTGCTTGACGGCTTCCAGCGCCGCGCCTATGGCGCCGCTTTCGCCGCAGTGTTCGTGTACCCTGATGGTTGGTTGTACGTCTTTGCCCACAAACCTGGATTCGATAAAATCCACTTCGGCCTTCACCACGGCGAGGTTTTTCTGTGTGCCGCCCTGCAGGATAAAATGTGTGCCCAGCTTGGCGAGATTGGGGATTTGCGCAACGTATAACCAGACGTTTTTGGGCAAAACGCAGGCCAACCCGGCCAGTATCTCTTCCGGTTTCCAGCCCAGGCGCTGAAAATTCACGATATCCGACTGCAAAAAGACCGCGCAGCCGTAGGTAAAAGTAGGCCGAACCCGGGCCGAAAACGCGACGTCGGCGTATTGCTCGACCGGTATGCCGAAACCCTCGGACGTGCTTTGCAAAAAATAGCCGTTCCCAGCCGAGCACTGCGTGTTGAGTTCAAAGTTTTTGACCCGGCCGTCTTTCAGGGTGATAATTTTGATATCCTGCCCACCGATGTCGCAGATGATATCCACGTCCTTATAATAATGCAGGGCGGAGTTGGTATGGGCCACCGTTTCCACGACGGCGCCATCGGCGTTCAGCACGTCGCGGAGCACGTCTTTGGCATAGCCGGTAGTGACCAGGCCAAGTACTTCCAGGCCGCCCGCGGAGGCGAGCACCTGTGCGCGGATTTTTTGCAGGACGTCTTTCGTATCTTCAATAGGATTGCCTTTTGAAAGTTGGTAAGCCTTGGCCAGCACCTCTTTTTCCGGGCTGAGCAGTACCGCCTTGGTGGAAGTAGAGCCGGCGTCGAGGCCGATAAAACCGCGTACGACCTCGTTTGCCTGAAAAGTTGGGAATACGAAAGGTTTGGGCGCGTATTTTTTGCGGAAAGCCGCCAGTTCTTCTTCGCTGCCAACGAGGCCGGGCTCTGCGCCTGCTTTCGCCTTCAACCTTCCCTCGTTGATGTAAAAGTCCAGTTGTTCCCAGCCTTTGTAGCGGCCTTCGTCGTCTTCGAGGCCCAGGCCGTATTCAATGGCGCCGAGGGCGGCGAAATACAGGGCGTCTTCCGGCGCGAAGATGAGGTCTTTGGGGTTACAGTCGGGCGGCAGGGGAAGATGCCGTTCTTCCCATAACGCGGTAATATGGTGTTTCCAGGCTTGCTGAAGCCCTTCGATATACTTATTGGGGCCGCCCAGTAACAACACTTGCGGACGCAAGGTATGCCCGCGGGTGAGCACCGTCAGATTCTGCAGCACGATGGCTTCAAACAGGCTGGCCATGAGTTCGGAAGTGTGGATACCGAGCTTTTGCAGGCTGTTGATATCCGTCTCCGCGAAAACGCCGCATTTGCCGGCCACGTGGTGCAGTTTGATCCCGTCGTATTGTTGCCGGCTCAGTTCTGCCGGCGACAAGCCCAGTTTGGCGTTGATCTTATCGATCACAGCGCCGGTTCCGCCCGCGCATTTGTCGTTCATGCTCGGGATCTTCTGCTTTTTACCCGTACCGGGAATTTCCTTAAAAATAATGATCTTGGAATCCTGCCCGCCCAGGTCGATAATTGAACCGACCCCGGGGTACAGTTTTTCGGCCGCCAGACAAACGGCCGTCACTTCCTGCGCGAATTTGGCGCCCACCAGCCCGTAAATGCTCATGGAACCGCTGCCCGTCATAAAAAGCCGCATCTGGCTGACCGGAACCTCCGGAAAATCCGATTCGATCCGTTTGAGAAAAGCGAGTACTTCTTCGGGTTGGCGGGTTTCGTGCCGGCGGTAGTCTTTCCACACGATCCCGCCGCTCGCGGCGTCCCGCACAACGGCTTTTACTGTGGTTGACCCCACGTCCATTCCTATGTATATTCGGGCAGCGTCCATGGTATTGATGTTTATGAGGGTTTATGAGGGTTTATGAAGGTTTATG
>CALEYM010000175.1 GCA_937926185.1 uncultured Bacteroidota bacterium
CACCGGCCCGCTTCCCCACGCCCAATCGGTCATAAATTCAGCGATGGCCTGGCTTTCCATGTCGTCGCCTTTGACGGCGTCCCAGAATAATTTCTTGTAAATTTTAAGCCAGATGTTATCCGGCATTTGAAGGAATAATTCGGGTGTGGCGGCATATCCCAGTTTTTGGGCGTTAGTAGAAAAGGTCTCCCAGGTGATACCTTTATTTGTATGGTAGGTCAAACCTGCCGGACGGGGGAATTTTGCAGCGGGGTCTTTGGGATTTTTGCTTTTTCCGCCTTCCCATTTTTTGATGAGGGCGATGTTGGCAAGTTGTATATCAGCCATATTGCGGAATTAAATTGTTGTCAAACAGTGGTTTTATCGGTGACAGTACGTGGCAATTTTATGCGATATTTTTCGAGTGCGTTAACAATCGTACCCGAAATTCTGTGCCCTTTCCGTATTCGCTGGTGAAATCAATCTCGCCGTTCATCAATTCCACGTACCTTTTGACAATATATAAACCCAGTCCGGTCCCCTGAATGTTGGTTGCATTGGCCGCCCGGAAAAACCGGGAAAAAAGGTGTTTTTGATCGGATTCGGGTATGCCGATACCCTGATCGATCACGCGGAGCGTCACTTCTCCCGGTGTGCTCGACGTAATTACCCGGATGAGGGAATGTTCCGGCGAATATTTTATGGCATTTGAAAACAAATTAAGCAGCACGTGTTTGAAAAGCCCCGGATCCATCAACGCCGTTTCAATGCCTTCATGCTGATATTCAAAATACTGGCCTTTTTGCAACAGGGGTTTTATTTCTCCGGCAACTTCTTCAACCAGTTCACGAAGATTGGTTTCACGCAGGTTGGCCTCCGTTTTTCCCTCCTCCAGTTTGCCCAGCGACAGGAACTCTGTCAGGATGGTATTCAGATTGTTCACGGCGGTTTTGATCCGCAGGCCGTGTTTTTTTATATTTTCGAAATCCTGGCGTTCTGCATACGTGCCAATCAGGGCCGCGGACGACAAAACGGTGCTGAGCGGCGTCCGGAATTCATGCGAAGCCATCGATACAAAGCGGCTTTTCAACTCGCCCAGTTCGCGTTCCTTGTCAAGCGCAAGCGCCAGGTCGTTCCTGGTTTTTTCCAATGCCATGGTACGTTCGCGAACCTTTTCTTCCAGGCCCTCGTTCAAATTTTGCAGCGCCGCGGCCAATTGCTCCAGTTTTTGGTTTTGCCGGACGATACGTTGCTCGTTTTCCCGGCGGATCGTATTATCTACTACAAATGCCATGACAAATTCACCCTGCCCGGTGCGGAACGGGCTGAGGCTGACTTCTACGGGAAATTCCGTGCCATCTTTTCTCACTGCCGACAAATCGTAGCCCAATCCCATAGCCCGCGGGCGCGGATTGGAGCGGTAGTCGGCGCGGTGTTGCTCGTGTTGTCGCGTTAGTTTGCGGGGGATCAACACTTCTACGGGCTTGCCCAACAGTTCTTCTGCCGGATACCCGAATAAGTGCTCCGCGGCCGGGTTTAACCGAACGATGTGCCCCCTGTTGTTGGTGACCAAAATTCCACTGGTGGCATAACGAAACAGCGCGTGAAACTGTTCGTCCTGCAATTCTTCATCCTGCCGCATGGTCAGAATAGTAATTACCAGGAAGCAGCCCGCCCATATACCGGCTATACTGATCACGCGGGAGAACAAAAGTTGATCGAAGGGCGCCGTGTTGCCGTTTTGATACTGAATGAACACGGCCAGAATGGTTAGTGCGGTAGCGAATATACCCATCAAGACCACGTCGTTGCGCTCCCGGAAAAAAACGCCCAGAATGATCACGAGCAAATAAGTGAAGGAAATGTTGCTTTCGTGTACCAGCCAGGCGTCGAGGACAAATATCCCGCCCATGAACAACCAAACCAGCAGCATTGGGGAATTTTGCAAGCTAAATTTTGAAATCATAAACCGCCCGTTTGCGCCAAAAATAAAAACTCCTGTAGTACCCGTGTTTTAATTTTGGCAACAAATACCCTATGTTTTATTCCGGATACGCCAAAATGCCTGTTTTTGCGGTTTGCGTTGTTCGTTGGCTACCAGCCAATGGTCGTTGTCCCACCACAAGATCGATTCGAACTGCCGGGCGATGAAACATTTGGGCAAACGCCGCCCTTCGCGTCGTCCGCGTAAAAACTGAGTGCCGGAAAAATCCCTGAAAAAGTAGGCCGTGGCTTTGGTATAAGGTATGAAACCCAGTTTCTTGCCGATGATGTAACTCGTTATGGCCAGCGTCCGTCCGTCGGGGCTCAGCGCAGCGCCCGTAACCACCCGGTTTTTTAGTATTAAACTATCACGCAGGATGGCTACATAGTTCCCGGGTTGAGCGGGCAGGACGTAATGTTTTGTCACAAAATTACCCTTGAACACATTCTTGGAAAACAGGTGCAGGCTGTCCCGGAAAAAAACCATCGCTTCGCAGTTAAAATTCCAGGCGCGTTCGTCGCCGGGCGGGAAGGCGTCCTGATCGGGATAGCGGAATTGAATGGAGTCCAGCGTACCGCTGGCCGGGTGATAGCGAAAAACGCACAGGTTTTGGCGGGCATTTTTATTGTTGCCAAAATCGCCGATATACAAATAACCCGAATTGTCGCTCGTCAGGTCTTCCCAGTCGCGATTGGGCACGGGCAGTTTCCGCGTTTCGAGGAGGGCCCCGGTATGTGGATCAACGCGAAAAAGTTCCGGCGGGTTGCGACTGTCGTTTAGTAGCCAGAACGCGCCTTCGGGCGTGCGCGTCATGCCGGATACTTCCCGGATAGCCGCGGGCAAAACGGTTCTGCGGGCAGGCACTTTTTGTGAGAACAGGAGTTGGGGAATAAAAAACAAAACAATCATCCAATGACAACCATTGGGCCGGCAGCATGACATAGACTTCAGTAGTTAAAAGTATTTTTGACCAGTATTGGGGGCCTTGCCTGCAGAGCAAAAGATATACCGAATTTAAAAAACCGGTTTTTTATTTATTCGCTCCGCAAACTTTTTACCGGATTGGTCAATGCCGCTTTTAAACTTTGCCAGCTGACGGTAAGCACCGTCAGGCCAATGGCAAATAAACCTGCAAATCCGAACGCCCACCAGGGCATATCGACATGATAATGAAAATCCTGAAGCCACTGGTTCATGAAATACCAGGCAATCGGGGTGGCTACTATCAGCGCAACTACAACCAGTCGGACAAAATCGCGGGAAAGCAGGGCAATAATGCTTGCGACAGAGGCTCCCAGCACTTTGCGAACGCCGATTTCTTTTGTCCGGCTTTCCGCGGCAAAAGCAGCCAGGCCAAATAAGCCGATGCAGGATATCAGGAGTGCCAGAATGGTGAAAGCGGAGATCAGCCCGGCGGTTCGCTGGTCGCTCAGATAGGCTTGCTGCAATTTATCATCGAGGAAATAGTAGTCGAATGGCTCGCCGGGGTTAACGCGTTGCCAGGTATCGGTCAGCGACGCGATCAAACCCGGCAAGTCGTTTGTGGCAACATTTATAACCAAAAATTGGGGCATGCGATCGTGGCTCCACTGGAAAATATGACCTTCCATTTCATCGCGCAGGGAGGCTGAGTGGAAGTCGCGCACCACGCCAACGATCGTCTGGGCGTGTTGGGCGCCATTCCAGTTCCAGAAAAATTTCCGTCCCACGGCATCGTCAGGCGTGTAACCCAGGCCGCGCATTAAGTGTTCGGTGATGACTACCGCGCCCAGGGAATCGGTGGGCTGCTTTTCATCGATAAACCGACCGGCCAGCAATTCGAACTTCATCGTGGGCAGGTAAGACGGATCGACCCACTGCCAATACGAGTGTACATTTTCGCCCGGCGCTTTGCCTTCGGCGTAAAAAAGCATGTCTTCGATGTTGGGACTGCCGGGAATCGCCGTAGAACCGCCAAGAGACAGCACTCCGGACTGACTTTGACATGCTTGTTTCAGCGACAAATAATGCTCCACCGATTCGGCGGTATTCAACGGTACCACGAGGCGGGCATCTTTATCAAAGCCGAGGTTTTTTTGCCGTACGTAATCCAGTTGTTGTTGAATAACGAGAATACCTTGTATCAGCGCAATCGATACGATGAATTGTATCACCACCAACCCCTTGCGGATTTGCTGTGCCGAAAAGCGGTCGCCGGTTTTACCCCTGAAAATGCTGATGGGATTAAAGCCGGAAAGGTAAAGCGCGGGATAACTGCCCGCCAGCAAGGCGGTGAAAACAGTAATGGCCGCAATCCAGGCGATCAGCGTACCGTCTTCCATGAAGTTGATGCTCAATTCCTTGCCGGCAATCTGGTTGAAAAGCGGCAAGCTCAGCCTGGCCGCGGCACAGGCAATCAACACCGCGACAGCAGTGTGCAGAAACGATTCGCTCATGAATTGCTGCACCAACATACCGCGGCTGGCGCCAACCACCTTGCGTACCCCCACTTCCCGCGCGCGGATGGTTGCCTTGGCCGTGGCGAGATTCATAAAGTTGATGCAGGCAATCAGCAGGATAAACGCCGCAATTGCGCTGAAAATGTAAACAAACGTCATGTTGCCGGTGGGGCCGACAGGGTAGGCGGCATCCGATTTCAGATAAATATTGGGTACCGCTTCGAGGAAGTGTTTTTTCTGAAACCCCAGCGTTTTCAGGCGCTCGCCGGCTTTGGCTTCCACCAACGCCGGGAATTTAGCCTCCAGGGCGGCCGGATCGGCGCCCGCGCGAAGGCGAATGTAGGTGTAAAACAGGTTGTTGCCCGCCCATTCGTTCAGCGCAAAAAAGCGTTGTCCGTATGGTGTGCTCCGGAGGTTCATGTAAAAATGCCCGTCGACATGGGATTTCAGCGTTTGGGGATTCACTACGCCGGTTACCTTAAAATCGTACTCACCCGTGGGGTCGCCTATGCGGATGGTTTGATGCACCGGGTTTTGTGTGCCAAACAGTTTTTCTGCCAGCGGCTTGGTCAGTACCACGGTATAAGGCGCATCCAGGGCATACTCCGGGTTGCCGGACTCAAAATCGAAACGGAAAAGTCTGAAAAGAGTACTGTCTACCAAATATCC